>CAIVSK010000134.1 GCA_903908495.1 Akkermansiaceae bacterium | reverse complement strand
TGGCCGCCTGGGGCTACAATACCTTTGGGCAGTTGGGAAACAACAGCACGACGCAAAGCAACGTGCCGGTGCTGGTCGATCAAACCGGCGTGCTCGCCGGCAAAACAGTCGTCGCCGTCGCCACCGGCATCTTTCATTGCCTGGCATTGTGCGCGGATGGCACAATGGCCTCCTGGGGCAACGATAGCTACGGTCAATTGGGCGACAATGGCACGACGACGCAAAGCTACGTGCCGGTGTTGGTGGACACATCGGGCGTGCTTGGCGGCAAGCAGGTGCTGGCGGTGGCGGCGGCGCTCTATCACAATCTCGCACTTTGCGCCGACGGGACGGTGGCCGCTTGGGGAAACAATTCCGCCGGCCAGTTTGGCAACAACAGCACGACGAGTAGCCGTGTGGCAGTCCTGGTCGACACTAGCGGACTGGGGACTGCCGAACGCCTGGTGGCACTTGACGGGGGATGGTATCACAGCCTTGCCATGGTGGCATCGGCCCCACCACCGGTGGCGGTGACGCTGGCCGCCACGGGCATCACCGATACCGGAGCCACCCTCAACGGCGGCACGGATGCCAACGGAAACTCCGCCACCATAAGCTTCGAATGGGGTCTGGGCACCGCCTATGGCAGCATCGTTGCAGCCACGCCCAAGACCGTCCAAGCTGCCAACTCGGCGCCTGTCAGCGCGGCTCTCGACGGACTTCTATCCGGTGCAACCTACCACTACCGGATCGTCGCGGAAAGCGTCTGCGGCGTGACCAAGGGCGCGGATCTTACTTTCACGACCAGCACGTTTGCCTCGCTCTCCGGCCTGGCGCTGAGCGCCGGCACGCTGAGTCCGGAGTTTGTTCCGGCACTCACCCGCTATGCGGTCACGGTGCCGTTTGTTACCGAGCGGCTCAATGTCACTCCAGTGACCGCCTATCCGGGCGCTGCGCTAACGGTCAACGGCAGCGTCGTCGCGTCCGGCAACTCCAGCCCGCTCGAGCTCACCGAAGGCGACAACCCGATCGTCGTCGTGGTCACCTCTGCGGACGGAAATAACATCGAAAGCTACACCGTGACGGTGACCCGGGTGCCGCAAACGTTGCGCTATTCCGCCGTGGGCCAGGTGGGAATGACGGTAACGAACCTGGTGGCCTCGGGGAGCACGGCCAATTTCGAATTGGCATTCGCGCCGCCGGTTGGCACCAGCCTGACTGTGGTCAACAACACCGGACCGGACGTCATCCAAGGGCAGTTCTCCAATCTCGCCCAAGGACAGCTTGTGGTATTGGATTATGCTGGGATAACCTATCTGTTTGTGGCCAACTACTTCGCCGGCACGGGCAATGACCTGGTCCTGCAGTGGGCCAACACCCGGGTGTTTGCCTGGGGAGATAATTCCTCCGGGCAGGTCGGCAATAACAGCACGGTCAATGCCCCCATTCCGGTGCCTGTGGATCGCAGCGGGCTTCTGGCTAACAAGGCGGTCGTGGCGGTGGCCGGGAGATCGGGCTACCAAGCGGCGTTGTGCTCGGACGGCACGGTGGCCACCTGGGGCGCCAATTGGTCCGGCGAGTTGGGTAATAACAGCATGAGCGTCTCCAGTCCTACACCCGTCGCCGTGTGCCAAACCGGGATCTTGGCTAACAAGAGCGTGGTGGCACTCGCCACCGGCGCCGCCCACTTGCTGGCACTCTGCGCGGACGGCAGTCTGGCCGCCTGGGGGGACAACAGCAGCGGGCAACTCGGCAACAACGACACTAACAACTCGAAGGTGCCGGTGGCGGTAAACCTGACCGGTGTTTTGGCAAACAAACGCGTCATCGCGGTGGCGGCGGGAGACAGTTCCAGCCTGGCGCTGTGTTCGGACGGCACCCTGGCCGCCTGGGGATTTAACTATTACGGGCAGTTGGGCAACAACAGCAACCTGGACTCATGGGTGCCGGTGCTGGTGGACGCCAGCGGCGTTCTGGCCGGCAAACGCGTGACGGCGATCGCCGCTGGCAGCAACCATTGCCTGGCGGTATGCGCGGACGGCACCATCGCCGCCTGGGGCAGCAACCGCAGCGGGCAACTGGGCAACAACAGCACCAACAACGCCCGGGTGCCGGTGGCGGTGGTTTCCAGCGGTCTGCTGTCCGGCAAATCGGTGATCGCGAGCGCCGGAGGCGAATACCATAGTATCGCGTTGTGTTCCGACGGCACAGTGGCCGCTTGGGGAATCAACCAGTATGGAATGTTAGGTGACGGCAGCACGACGAATAGTTCAGTTCCGGTGGCCGTGGACCGCAGCGGAGTGCTCGCCGACAAGACCGTCCGTACCGTGACGGCAGACGGCTTTGACAGTTTCGCCTGGTGTGCGGACGGCACGCTGAGCGCATGGGGCAGCGACTTCCAGGACAATTCCGGCAGCAGCACAACTCAAAGCAATGTTCCGGTGGCGGTCAACACATCCAATCTGGCCGCTGGCGAACGGTTCATCGCTCCCGCCAATCGTTTGTCAGGCCTGGTCGCAACACCGCCGGGCGACCTGACGCCGAGCATCGCGGACGGCTCGTCGGTCATCGGCACCAACCCGGCGCTGGCGTGGAGCTCCGATCCGTTCGCGAGTTCTTACCACATCTATTTCGGAACCGATCGTGAGGCCGTCGCCATTGCCACCGATGCCAGTTTGCAGTTTGTCGGCAGCAGCCCGACCCCTGCATGGTCCGCCAACCTGCCGGCGTTCGCGCCTGACGGCAGCTATTTCTGGCGGATTGATACGATCTATGCCACCGGCAAGCGCTTGGGCAAGGTTTGGTCCTTCCGCATCGCCCCTGTGGAAATGGCCAGCGTCGTCAACTTTGCGGCGGTCATGGGCATGAGCGCCGCCGTCGTGGAGACGCCCATCACATCGTTGCTGCCTGCCGCTCAGACGTGGACGGCGGCGCTCCCCGGCGCACCAGCCTGGCTCAGCCTGGTTGCGGCGTCGGGCAGCACTCCCGGATCGCTGAAGCTGCGCATTGATCCGGCTGTGGTAACCGCGGGATCCTACTCAGAGTTGGTTAGAATCGTCGCCGGTGCTGCAACATTCGACGTGCTGGTAGAGTTCCGCCTGGCGGCGCTGAATGTCACCAAACTCATCTCCCATCCGGCCCGCCAGGTTGTTTACGGGATCAATGCGGCGTCCGCAGACGAGGGGTTCGGCCGTCTGCTGGAAATCGAC
>CAIVSK010000133.1 GCA_903908495.1 Akkermansiaceae bacterium | reverse complement strand
GGGAGGACTCGCCGGTGGTTCTTTTCGAGTTTTCCGCGGCCCTGGGTCGTGCCGACTTCGATCCAGTTGGCCGCCCGGTAGCAGGTGCCGGTGAAGCGCTCCAACTCCACAAAAGTCTCCAACAGCACGGGGCTGTAGCCGTAGCGCGAGCGCCAGTCCGCAGCGATGCGCCGGGCGACGAGGGAAAGCAGGCGGGAGGCAAGGTTGGGAGCACGCACCCAGGGCGGGATTAAAAAACGGTTGTTGTTGACGATCCGATGCAGCTGGGCGCGGCGCGAGGTGTCCGACCAGCCGATGAAGCGGTCGCGCCCGGCAACTAGCCACGCGCCGGCTCCAAAACCAAACGCACCTACGACCTCGCCGCCGCCGCTGCGGGCGAGGTAGCGCAGTTGGGCTCCGACCATGGAGCCGGCCCCAAGGTAATGATGGTCGCGCAGGAGTTGGTGATAGATGGCACGCTCGGCGGCGGTTTGCACGACCTCGAGGCGGACTTGCCGCACCTGCTCCGCGTCCAGGGCGAGCTGGCTTGGAATCGGCGCGGGTATCCCGGTCCCTTGAGCGCTCCTAACATCCAGCTTACCTTTGCGATGGTTGGTATCGGGGTGCACGGGTGCGGGCAGATCGATGAGCCCGGCGCGGTGCATGCGCAGCAGCGCGACCTTGCAACTCATGGTCTGGGGTTTTCCCGCAGCATTGAGCCAGCCGAACTCCCCGCAGACACGGCGGGCGAGATGTTCGCGGCAGAGGGTGTTCTCTGCGAGCCAGGCGCGGAGGATCGCCAACTCCTGTTGGGAAAAATCGCGCCCGCTAAAACGCAGGGAATCCTCCGGGGAATCGCGTTTCATGGGGCTGGTCCCTGAGGTTGGCCGCCCTGCGGAAGATCCCGCGCGGTGACGGGGTCTGGCGGGACGAAATTCCATGGCAACCAGCGGGTGATATCATCAGGCGCTTTCGAGCCGTGGTTGGCGCAGACCTCAAGATATGCGGTTAGATATGCGCGGGGATCGATCCGATGGATGCGCAGGGTTTGCAGCAGGCTCATGAGCATGGCCAGCAGGTCCCCGCTCCACTTCGACCCGCTGCCGTAGTAGTTCTTTCTGGCAACGGGTTTCATCCATCAGGGCAAGGTCTTCCTGGCGCGAGCGGGCTTTGATCCCCTCGTAGAGCGGGAGGAGCAGCGGGGGGATTTTCTCAAACACGCCGCAGAGCGTGCCCGCGCTCAGGGGCATGTTGGCTCTGGCGGCCATCCCCAGAATCCGGTGCATGGGCACCAAGTCGAGGAATTTCAAAAGCAGCGCCTGGACGATGAAGCTGATGCCTAACAGCCCATTGGGGATCAGTGCCGGGGGAGCCGGCGCGCACACGATGTCGGGCCGCCCGTCATCACAGGTGCAACCGTCGGGACGACGATACTTATTGCGCTTCGTGCGGCGGCGGAACAGGTGCACCTCCCACTCGATGGTCTCGCTGGTTTCCGGTTCGCCGCAGGGCACCCAGGGTTTGTTGCAACAGGCGCAGAGGATCTGGTCGGCGGGCGGGTCGATTTCGATCCCGACGACCGGCAGATCCTTGCGCGGCTTGCGGCCGTGGCCGGGCGCGCCCGGTTGCTGGCCGCGGGGGCGTTTCGCCTGAGGCGGGGTGGTGCTTTTGGATTTGCCGATCTCGCTTTTGCGCCCGAAAACCCGGTGCGTGAGTTCCGCCACTTTGGCTTTGAGTGCCTCGATCTGCTGATCCTTTTCCAGCAGGCGTTGC
>CAIVSK010000132.1 GCA_903908495.1 Akkermansiaceae bacterium | reverse complement strand
CAACGGCCAGAACAAGACCGCCAAGTTGGAGGAACTGCAGCTGTATGCCTTCGAAAACCTCAGCTTCCTCAAGGATCACCTGGAGCTTTCCGGCGGCGTGTCGCAGTACTTCGGACAGATGACCCGCACGGACGTCTCGGGGGTTCAACCGATCGGCACGAAGACGGTGGTCAACCCCGACGGCACGACCCAGGTCGTCAGCGTTCCGACCAACAGCATCAATTCTGTGGCCAAGAGCTATGGCATCATTGTGAAGCCGATACCGGAAGTCTCGCTTTACTATAGCTTCAACAGTACCGGCGCTACCATGCCCGGCACCCTGTCGGCGGGCAACCCCGGCATTTCCGAGTACGCCAACCCGCCGTTCGCGTACCCCAACGGCCACCAGAAAGAGTATGGCGTGAAGACCTCCCTGCTCAAGGACGCGCTCACCCTCTCATACTCCCATTTCGACATCTCGCTGACCAACCAGGGGGTGCCCAACAGCGAGTACTACACCCTCGTATCGCAGGGAAATCAGGCGGCCGCGAACCTGGTCCAGAGCACGGTCTACATGGACGTCGTGTCGAAGGGCTGGGAGGTGGAGGGCAACTACGCGCTGAACAAGAACCTCACCCTCATCGGCAATTACTCGGATTTCAAATATCGCACGCCCCTCGGGGTCCGCATCCGCGCCGTGCCGGATCACATTGCGGCGATCTATCTGGACTATCGCTTCACCAACGGGGTCCTCAATGGCTTTGGCGTGAACGTCGGGGTCGACTACAAGAGCGACATGGTGGGTGAAAGCGCCTCCGGCTACACCACCACCAAGCCGTTGCCCGGCGGAATCTTCGTGCCACAGCAGGCCACCTACAAGTACGACGGTCGCACGCTGTATAATCTGGGCTTCAGCTATCGCACGCCAATCTGGGTCGCCCGGGTCCAGATCAGCAACCTGTTCGACAAGAATTACATTGAAGCCGGCGGCAGCCGCACCGCGATCGTGATCGGCGACCCGCGCTGCCTCCGGGGCTCGATTACCTACAACTTCTAAGCGGAGTCTGTATCGTTTGTTTAGGAGTCTGATCTACCGGCCGGCCCCGCCAGGGCCGGCCGGTTTGTTTCTCCGGGGTCTCCTCAGCGGGCGGCCCAGAGCATGCCGCGCAGCGTGATTTCGAGCTGCTCCGGCACGTCGGTGAACTCCTGCGCCTGATGGCCGAGCGCCGAATAGAAGACGCGGCCCAGCCCGTGGACTTTCTTCCAGATGCAGGGCATCACCACGCCGTTGGTCCACGGGGCGCTGGGGGAATGGTGCGTGGTGGTGGCCAGCACCTCGTTGCGCGGATCGACCATCATGTAATACTGCTCCGTCCTCACCTTGAAATCGACGATTCCGGCCACGATGGGATCGGCGGGCTTCACGATGTTGACGACGTATTCCTTGATGTCGTCCGGGTGCGCGAGAAACTGACCGCCGACCATCCACTGGTAGTCGATGCTGTTGTGGAACGAGTCGCCCATGCCGCCATGGAAGCCCGCGAGGCCGACTCCGTCCTTGACGGCGGCAATGAGATTCTCCGCCTGCTGCTTCCCGATCGCGCCCACCGTCCACATGGGCACGATCAGCGAGAAATTCTTCAGGCAGGCAACATCGTCATAGGCTGCAAGGGTGTCGCGCACTTCGACGGTGAAACCGCGCGCCTGGAGTTTGGGCGCGAAAAGCTCCGCGCACTCCCTCGGCTGGTGGCCTTCCCAGCCACCCCAGACCATCAAGGCTTTTTTCATGGCAGGTTTGGGCCTCGCACGGTTGGGCGCGAGGGCGGCGGGCGCAACAATTTCCAAACTTGCGCGGCGGGGTCAATTCGCCCAACGTGCCCCCTCTGGTTTTTCGGCGCGGTAGCCAAGTGGTAAGGCCGGGCTCTGCAAAAGCCCTATGCGCCGGTTCGATTCCGGCCCGCGCCTCCAAATGGAAATGAGTGAGGTGCAGCAGAAGGGATCAATCCGCTGTAATTGCGGCAGCACACCGTCACATCGGCGATGAAGTCCCAAGTCCGGACATGGCCTCGCTGGTTCGCTGCTGCCACCGAAGGCGGCCTTAGAATCCGGAGTCACGTCACCATGGGCAGGATCCGCAGGGCCGGAATCCTTCCTCGTGCTTCGATCGCCGGCTTCCGCATTGTTCATATCAATCTGTTGAAGCGGCCGGGGGATGCGGCCATGCTTGCCTGGTTTTATACTCCGCGATGTCAAAAACGTGGCGGCATGTTCTGCTTCTTTTTCCACGCACGCTCGTGCCTTGGCTGCTGCTTTCCGGTGTGACCGCTTGCACCAGCTTGGTGCCTCGCCAAAAGCTGCCCGCTACCCTCACCGGTCCTGATTTTGGCGATCCCGTCAAAGTCGTCACCATACCACTGCCCGCCATCTCCTCCAGTCCCAACGAGGGGTTCTCCGGCGGCATCCTGACCGCCTTCCTCCTGCACAACAGCAAGGATGAAGTCAGCAGTCTGTTGGCGCCTCAGGTGAACGACAACCGCAACTTCGGTGTCACCGCAGCGCTCTATGGCGCGTTCTATCCATCACCCACCCGCAGTTACGAAATCAATCTCTCTCAATCGACCAAAATCAATTATGACTACGAATTTAAGATCCGCGACCAGACCTATTGGGATCACAAGCTGGAACTGAATTCTTTTTTCTTTGCGTTTGCCGACGGTTCGGCGCGGTTTTTCGGGTTCGAAGCCCGCTCCCCGCAGCAACAGGAGACCAATTACGCCGATACGGAAACCGGCTTTGACTTCTCTGCCTGCTATGATGTCGGCGGACATTTCGAACTGGTGATCGGCGAACGGCTCAGGGATGTCGGCATTCATCGGGGCGCGGTTAAAGGAATCCCCTTCATCCGCGACCGCTTTCAAGCAACCGGAGTCCCCGGCCTCGACGGTTTCACCGCTCATGCCCAGCGGCTCTCGCTGATCTACAGCACGCTGGACTCACCGGATATGCCGACCTCCGGACTTTATGCCCGGGCAACCGTGGAAAACAGCTCCAAGATGCTCGGCAGCACGGCGGATTACTGGCACTTCGGCGGAGAAATCAAGGGCTTCATACCCCTCGACGACGCCCGCTACGTCAGCGTCATTCGCCTCGCCTGCAACCAGACCCAGGGCAACCGGATCCCATTTCTCGAACAGAGCATCCTCGGTGGAGAAAACACCCTGCGCGGCTATGGCAACAACCGGTTCATCGATAATTGCTACCTCCTGCTCAACCTGGAGGAGCGGATCCGGCTGTTCCGCTGGGAAGTGTTTCATGTGAATGCCGACTGGGAGGTTGCACCGTTCATTGACCTGGGTTCGATCATGTCCGCTTTCGACAAGGCCCGGGCCACGGATTTCGAATTCAACCCCGGCCTCGGTCTGCGGGCCGTAGTCCGCCCCAACATTGTCGGCCGGATTGACATTGGGTTCGGCAAGGAAGGCCCGGCGGTGTTCGTGGGGCTGGGATATCCATTCTAGCACCGACGCTAGCCTCGAAAAAATGCGTCTGGTCAAAATCGATGCACCCTTGCGCCGGAACCGATGTCCCATTGACGAGTCGGCTCACTGTGGTAACCTTATATCATCCCGGATCCTATGAACTCGCACTTGATGAAACAATCGTGGATGGCCTTTAGCGTGGTCCTGATCGCAGGCGCCGCCCTGACCGCAATGGCACAGACGACCCCGAAGGCGCCGGATCTCTTACAAGACGAGCCGGTCGTGCTTTCTCAGGTCGTCGTGACCACCTCCTATCTTCCCGACCGCGTCAATACGGCGACCAAGCCGGTGCAGGTGAT
>CAIVSK010000131.1 GCA_903908495.1 Akkermansiaceae bacterium | reverse complement strand
CTTCTCCTACATCGAATCCTACTACAACACCCATCGCAAACACTCGTCGCTAGGATACAAGACCCCCGCTCAGTTTGAAGCGCTCATTTGAAACTAACAACACGTAAACAAAATGGTCCAAAAAACCGTTGCATCTCATGGCCGTTACCCAGCCAATTGGTGAAGCGGGCCGCATCGTACCACGAGACAAAGACCACCGGCCGGTTCCCCAAACCACTCGTCACGTTATAGGTGTAGTTACCGGATGAGCCTGTTTGAGCGATGCCGTAGGATGCCATCTTGGAATTGCAAATCCCATAACTGTTAGAATCGCCCTTGGCATTGAGAAATTCGACGTACTGGTCGTTGGTCACCTCGTAGGTGCCGATGTTGTAGGCGTGTTTAACAAAACCGCGACCGGTGGCGGGATCCACCAATTTGTTGATGTAGTCGATATATGTCCAGCTCATGCTAACCACGGCAAAAGCCGGGGTGATGCCAACCAGAATGGCTAGGCCGAGGGGGAGGATGAGGCGAAGTTTCATGGCGGGGCGGTTGGTTGAATTGTGGTTTCTGCTGGTATGGATCATACTTGGCCACCCTGAGGTTTGTAAGCCGTCGGATTCTCATCATGGATAATAGCTATTGGAAGATTTCTGACAGAATATGCATTCAGC
Source organism: Akkermansiaceae bacterium (assembly GCA_903908495.1). GTDB lineage: Bacteria > Verrucomicrobiota > Verrucomicrobiia > Verrucomicrobiales > Akkermansiaceae > Luteolibacter. Next base: position 37,324 of record CAIVSK010000131.1, on the reverse strand, counting down.
ATTCTGCCAAAGGGCGTAGCCGTCGAAGAATCCATGCAAGCGATGCAACCATAGCCATCGCGGGAATGCTTGGTTCGGGGACGAGATGAATGTCGGGGGTGATGGATGTGCTCGCGCTATACGTCGGCGTGTGCAGGATAATCGAGATATTATGGATATCCACGGCCCCTTGGACCATTTCGATGCTCACCGTACCCTCGCGGGTTGGAAATGCCGGGTCCCATTCGCCATAGGAAAGAAGGCCGTTGGTTCCGGAACCAAATCCCACCATGGTCTTGGTGAAGGTTGGAATTGATTGGCCCTTCGGGGTTATGGTGATCGAAAGGCTCTCGCCGGGCACGAGTCGATCCGCGCCAAATTGGATCGTGAACCAATCCATCTCAGTCGAGCCCGCGCCGGTTCCAGCCAAGGTGAATTCCCAGGACATTCGCGACCCGTCCGTAACTACCACGGCTGCATCACTTTGCAAGTAAAGTGCGACAGCAAGGAATAGTGTGCAAATTTTCATGAGTTGACGGCAGGGATGGTTGCCTGAGACCGACGCCATCCGGAGCGGGCTAGGCCGAGGTTGACACGCGTTACGAGTTTCATAATGAATGATGACTATCAGGAAGTCCTCTTAGCGGCGTATGGCGCGCGCCGTCACGAGGCAACGCGCCGGACCTTCGACTCCTGCTGCCACAGTGGCAACGTGAGCCTTACCACGCCAGCTAACAACCAAAATCCTCCGGGAGTCCAAATTTCGCAGCGTAGGGGGCAGGAGATGCCTGTCCAGACTCTTGGCGGCCGTGGCAGCGTCACCGGAACCAAACAGGCCCCAGCTGGCAACCGTACCGTAAGGCCTGACAATGCCAAGACCGGTAAGGACCTCCAATCAAGCAAACCATAAGGCAAGCCCACGTTCGTCAGACCGCCGGTGCGCTGCGTGATCCGGCACCTGGCGCGTCGAGGATTCCCGGCGGGAGTCCGGCATTCCAAGCAGGGCTCGGGGGGACCACTGCTCCCGCCGGGAAGCGGCGGTTTGCCTCGGGGCGGAGCCGGGGCTGGTCCGCCCGTCTTTACCAGAACCACCCTCTCCCAGTTCAGCGGCGGCCGGGTGACCTGACCGAGGATGGCATGGGTCCACGGCATCGAGGGAATCCGTCAGTGAGGGTCGCCGTCGGATTACTGAACTATCCGTGAAACCGGTCATAGAGTCAGCACGAAGGGCTGAATCCTGCGGGACGGCAAGAATAATTTTGCCAGCCAACGGGCGTTGACTGGGTGTATGGTGTTTGCCACACTTCCGCCATCTGCCCCGCCATGCCATTCCGCCTGATCCTGTTTGCCGCCGCCGTTGCGTTGCCACTCTCGTCCTGTGGGACGGGGGCATATTCACGAGCGTTTTCCGCCGCATCCGCAGCGATGGCGCGCCCTCCCGTCAGCGCCGAGGGTCCGTGGCAGGGTTCATGGAAGAGTGCCGTCAACGGACACCACGGTCCGCTGTGGTGCATGGTCCAACGCAGCCCGGACCGCCCCGGTTACTATGATTTCCGCTACCGCGCCGGTTGGGGCATTCTGCAGTTTGGCGACTACACCCACACGGTCCCCGCCCACCTTGCCGGCGACGGGTCGCTGAAACTATCCGGGGCGATGGTACTTCCCGTCGGTCTGGGGACGTACCGGGTGGATGGGCGCCTCACGCGCGAAACATTTTCGGCCACCTATCAGTCCGCCCGTGATCGCGGAACGATGGAGTTGAGGAGGCCGCCGGTGCCAACCCACACATCATGGTAACCCGCAGTCGCCAAGCAAAGATTGGTTACGCTCTCGCGGCCATCCCGGCGGTGTTTCTTCCCGTGAGCTACTTGACGATGGTGGTTTGGGTCTGCGTCGTCATTTCTCCGGCACTTGTGAGCGGCACGGATGCGGGGGATCCGACCGGACCGATCCTCTGGGTGCTGCAAGCGGGTCTTTGTGCGACTCTCATCCAATGGCCGTTCTATTTGTTCTGGGCCGCCCGGACAGTCCGGATCACCCACAGGATTCGCATGGTATGGATTGTCGTGTTGATTCTCCTGAACATGTTTGCGATTCCCTGGTTCCTGCTCTGCATGTACCGGGGAACGGCTCAGACAGCATTGATCCGCGGCCTTCGACCGGGGGTGGTGCGCAGATTTCTTGAAAAAGACACTCGAAATCAAACTGCCAAAGCCTTGAAATCAAACTGGCACAACTTGTAGGGAGTGGCTAGGCTCGGACGAAATCATCATCAACGCTATCCTCCCCCCTAATGGAACTCGACCTAGAAAACGAATTTGCCGATCGCGCTTACCCGATCCTCGCCAGCCTCGTCACGCCGCGGCCCATCGCGCTGGTGACGACCCTCAGCGCCGACGGCATTGTGAACGCCGCGCCGTTCAGTTTCTTCAATCTGTTGGGGGCGGATCCCCCCATTTGTGCCTTCGCTCCCGGTGACCGCGACGACGGCATACCCAAGGACACCGCCCGCAACATCCGTGCCACCCATGAGTTCGTCGTGAACCTGGTGGACGAAGCCATTGCCGAGGCGATGAACCAGTGCGCCGCCTCGCTGCCGTTCGGTGAGAGCGAACTGGCCCGCGCCGGATTGCACGCGGCTCCGTCGTCGGTGATCAAACCGCCGCGCATCGCGGAAGCGCCCGCCAGCCTGGAGTGCGTGGAATGGGGCACGCTGCAAATCGGCGGCAACCGCGTCATCATCGGCCTGATCAAGCGCGTCCACCTGCGCGACGAGTTGTTTGACGTGGCAACGAAGCGGGTGCGCACGGACAAGCTGCACACCATCGGTCGCATGGCCTCGCCCCACTGGTATTGCAAAACCAACGAGCGTTTTGAAATGATCCGCCCGGGTTGAGGTATGCCGTCCGATCCTGCCACAGCGCCGCCTCAAGTCATGATCATGACCTCCAAACCTTCCTCCCTCCCAGTCACCCACAACACCGAGCTCCAGCGCTTTGAGGTGCATGCTGACGGTCTCCTCGCATTCCTGAGCTACACCCATGAAGGCAGCGCCGTCGTGATGGACCACACGTACGTCCCGGCTGAATTCAGGGGCCGCGGCGTGGGTGCCAGCCTTGTGCGCGCGGCGTTGGATGAGGCGCGGCGTCAGGACTGGTCGGTTGTCCCGCGCTGCTCGTTTATCGCCGCCTTCATTGAGCGGAACCCGGAATTCTCAGACCTTGTTCATCACCCACGCTCGTCATGAGCCGATCGCCCTCCACCCTGCGCAACTCGCTGGCACTGGCCGGCTTCATCGTCGTCACGTTTTTCGCACCCCTGTTTGGAGCGGCAGCGATGCCGGGGGCGTGGTATGCGGCGCTTAACAAACCGGCGTGGAATCCGCCGGCATGGCTGTTTGGTCCGGCGTGGACACTGCTTTACACGTTGATGGCGGTCGCCGCGTGGCTGGTGTGGAAACGCGACGGGTGGCGGCGTCCGCTGCGGATCTACTTCATTCAACTGCTGCTCAACGCCGCGTGGACGCCGATCTTCTTCGGGGCGCATGAGCTGGGCTGGGCGATGATCGAGATTTTGGCGCTGTGGACCTCAATCCTGCTGACGATGCTCAGCTTCCTCCGAATCAGCCGACCGGCGGGATGGCTGTTCGCGCCCTATCTGGCCTGGGTCACATTTGCGGCCGTGCTCAACTTCACCCTCTGGTGCCTCAATCCGGCGTGAAACATGATTTCCGCAGCATGCCCCACCTCACGCCCTCAGCCCGGCACAGTCAACGGGCGGCCATGGTCCTTGCTGCCGAGCTGGATGAAAAATGGCACGGCGCGCCTGGCCCACTCGTCGGCATCCGGGTAGTGACCGGCCTCGCTGCCGAAGCAGGTGCGCAGCATTGCGGTGTCGATGATGCCCGGATTCACCGGGATGATGGCGACCTTGCCGCCGGTCTCCTGGGCTGCGGCCATTGACATGCCTTCGATGGCGAATTTCGTGGCGCAATAGGGAGCAACGCCAGCAGCAGTGCTGCGCCCCCAGCCCGATGAGAAGTTGACGATCACACCGCTGCCGCGCTCAAGCATCGCAGGCAGCAGGTGACGCATCATGGAGGCCGGCCCTTTGATGTTGGTGTCGATGGTGCGGCCAAAATCCTCCGCGCTGATCTCCCACAGCGGCGCCGGTGGATTAACCGTGGCGGCGTTGTTCAGCACGAAGTCAGGCGCGCCAAAGATTTTCAAAACAACGGCGCAGAAGGCGGCGACATCGGTCTCGCGCGAGACATCGCAGACGTCAAAGAGATGTGGCGACGGGACCTGCTGCCGGAGCATGGCAATCTGCGACTGATCGCGTCCGCAGCCGACAACCTGCCACCCGGCTTCGATGAAGACAGGGACCATGGCGCGGCCGAGTCCACGGGTGCAGCCGGTGATGACGACGGTTTTCGGTTTCATGGTGCCGGCCAAAGAGCGTACTTGATAGTCGGCCATTTGCAAGCCATCCTCCGGCCATGAAGCAGCTTGCAGCAGCCTGTCTTTTGTTCATCGGCATCGTCGTGCCGGTCCTCGCAGCGGAGCCCGCCACCGTGCCCACAGCGCAGGCAGGGCCGCGGTTGGCTGATTGGTTGAAGGAGGCACGCATTGGCGCGTTCATGCACTTCCTGCCCGGTGACGCGGCGCAGTTCCCGAAGGTCAACGATTTCGACGTGGCGGCGCTGGCGACCCAACTCGACGGTATCGGTGCCAAGTACCTCGTGTTCACCCTCGGCCAAAACTCCGGTTGGTTCAACGCGCCCAATGCGACCTACGAACGGATCAGCGGCTATCAGACTGGTGAGCGCTGCGCACGGCGCGATCTGCCGCTAGACCTTCACCGCGCGCTGCAGGCCAAAGGCATCCGCCTGATGCTCTATCTGCCCTGCCAGGCGCCGAACAACGATCCACGTGCTCAAAAGGCCTTCGGCCTGCGCCAAGGACCGAGCGACCAGCCCATCGACCTTGCCTTCGCCAAGCAATGGGCGGAGGTCATCCATGAATGGTCCGCACGCTATGGCGACAAGGTTTCCGGCTGGTGGTTCGATGGTGGCTATCAGGGAGTCGGCTTCAACGAGGACATGGCGCGCATCTATGCCGACGCCGTCAAGCGCGGCAATCCCAAGGCCATCGTCACCTTCAACCCCGGCGTCCGGCTCATCCGCCACACCCGGGCGGAAGATTACACCGCAGGCGAGCTCAACGAGCCATTCAATGTAGTTCCCACCGCGCGCTGGGTCGATGGCTCGCAGTGGCACGCGCTGAGCTTCCTCGGCTCGCAATGGGGGCGGCGCGACGTCCGCCAGCCCACCGAACTCTGGCGCGCGTGGTTCCAGAAGGTTACCAAGCAGGGCGGCGCAGTCACGCTGGACATGGGGCCGAACTGGGATCCCAATGTCGGCCCCATCGGCGCGATTGCCACAGAGCAGGCGGAGCAATTCCGGGCTATCGCGCGACCCTGAGACACAGCGATAACAATCTCAACAACCTCATGAAACTATCAAATAACAAAATCCTGATCACGGGCGGCGCCACCGGAATCGGTCTTGGACTGACCGAACGATTCCTGCTGGAACCTAACACCGTGATTGAAACTCTTTGGGCTGAGCACGCACCCCACGGCTATCTGCTATGAACACGTTCCCACCACAACGGAACGACCGGCTCACCCAGCGTCGCGCGTGGCCCGCGCTTGCCGGCGTCCTCGTGTTCGGCGCGCTGATGGGCCTGCGTGCCGAGTTTGGCTCTATCTGGGCTAGGGCTGCGATTGCGGCATGTGCGTTCGTTGCGCTTGGCGTGGTTATCAAGGTGAGTGGAAATCGCCACAAGGATTAAAGCTGGCACCCCCCTTCCATCCCAGCCATCCGTCACGCTTGGCTTGCATCTCGGGAGGATGGGACCGAGCAGGCACAGTCCAGCGCAGGCAGAGAGGTGGTTGAGTGAAAGCATCGCGGTTCTCACCCGGCGTCATCCGTGTTCCCAAAATGATTCGACTCAGAACAGCTCCTGCTGCCCGACACTTCCGCCACCATTCTTGAGGGGGCTGGCACATGGCACCACGGCCAGCGCTCCGCTATACGGCTGGAAGTTCCAACGACAGCCACCATCGAGAAACCCCTGCACCTCATCCGGGCGCAGCACCGCCGGCATGCGGCTGTGGATGGCTGCCATGACCGGCGACGCCTCGGTGGTCACCATCGTGTAGCTCGGCCCATGCTCGCCTCCCGGTTCCCATAGCCCGGCAATCCACAGGTAGTCATCCTCCGAATCGCTGAACTCGTGGGCCTGCTTGCGTCCGCCGCTACCTGGTCCCCACTCGTAAAACGCTGACACGGGAATGACGCAGCGCCTCTCCCGATAGGCCGCTGCCCACATGCCGGCTTCCAACTTGTCAGACCTGGCGTTGTTGACGGCCGGGTTGAAACTCCGGTGAAATCCCCAGCGCATGATCTCCACCCGCTCGTCGGTCAGCACCACCACGCCGGGATCTGACGGGCGCACAAGCGGCGTGGCAAGCGTGGCTGCCGCCGCCGAGACTTTGGCCCGGACGCCCTTGTCCGTGCCGTTCTTCGGGGCTATCCGGTAGCTGTTGCACATGGCGCAATCTACCCGCCAGCTTGCGCAGGGCAACAGGGAAAGGTGGATGCGGCAGGTCTGGCCAGAGTCAAATGCGCTAAGAATGCTGCACCGAAAATCACTTGGCACGCCACCTAATATCGGCTAGACAGGGCGGACAAAGATCTCAAAATCCACCCCTGCATCAACCCGAACCCAGCATCCCCCATGAAATCGATCAAGAACCTGACCCGCATGACCTACGAAACCGCCGCCTTCCAGGGCTGGCGTCTCGCCATCAGCCGCAAGGGCTCGTCCTTCACCAAGTATTTCTCCGACAAGGCATACGGCGACGAGGCTAAATCGTTCGCCGCCGCCGAAGCCGCGCTGGCGGGGTTGAAAATGGTCCTTGAAGGCGCGAGGTTGGTCGGTGGCAAGCACACGGCGACGACCAAGGCCAAGGTCGAGAAGTTGCTGAAGCAGGCTTAGGCCCCTTCATCGTACCCCAGGTCGTACTATCGCTTTTCCATGCGCGCCACCCCGGCGATTTCCAGGCGAATTCCGCGCGACACCTTTCTTCGCATCCTGGTGATGCATCGCTAGGCCCTATCAATATTTTCAATATCTCTCCCAATGAATATTCCCCACCGCAGACTGCATCAGGTCCCGTGCATGGCACTTCTTTCCCGCCTGATCCAGCTGGCGTGCTTCGCTCTGCACGTCGGCGCTGCCGATGCGGCTGAACCTCCGGGCCCGATCATTGGCAAGGTCGAGCCGGGCACCCGCGCCCAAGGCCAGGCGCATGTAACCCTCCTGACCGCGCTGCCGTGGCTGAGCGACTGGAAAGGCTCGCGACTCGAAGAGATCCGGCTCGTCGAACAGAAGCCGGACCAGACCTGGCCGACAGGTCTCCCGCCAGCTTGGTGGGCGAAGGTGGTCGGTCCCCGGGGTGGCACGGGCTATCTCGCGTGGGACTCGACAGGATCGGGCAGGTTGCTCGAGTTTGCCTTCGACGCCCCGCTGGCGGTCGCTACCCCCAGTGCAAAAGTGCTGGCCGGTGTGCCCGCGCTTCAACAATTTCCCATACCGCAAATAGGAGGCCCGCCCATCGCCTCCGGGTGTGTGCCGACCGCCGGTGCGAGCGTGCTTGGTTTTTGGATCGCCCACGGTCAGCCTCAGTGGCGGGGCGATGCTGGCACCCATCTGCTGCAAGATTTCGCGAGGCGCCTCCGATCGCGCCTCAAGATGGAACCGGTGCCCGACAAGGATGGTTACACCGAGGATGGCCTGACGTTGGCTGGAGCCATGCCGCAAGATCTTGCCCGCGCCATTCAGGTTGATGCAGACGCACACCAGGTTCCGCTTGCGAGCCAATGGCACCGGTTCAACTTTGACACGCTGAAGTCCGAGATCGAGGCCGGCCGGCCGTGTGTGGCTTCTTGCACGGTCCGCCTGCCCCACAAACCCCATCTCTCATGGGGACACGAAGTCGCGGCCGTTGGCTGGATGCAACTCGATGGAAGTGCCTTCGTGGGTGTCAGTGACAATTTCTACCCGACCCGAACTCCCGACGCGGTTCGCTGGATTTGCGCCAGTGCCTTCAATTCGCTCATCACCGTGCGCCCGGCGACTGCAGGAGCCACGAAAGAGTCTATCACCACTGCGCCCAGTCCGTTAGGAATCTCCGGCGGGTAATCCCGGATCATCCCCCATTTCCCCACCTCCGGTCCGGCCACCGGCTCTTACAACGGCCTTCACCGCAAAAGAATTTCCTGGCAGTACCCTCGTGTATTCCACATCCCGCGGTCGGAAGGATGGCGATCCGGTCAAGGTGACGCCGACTCCGGACCGATGGCGGGAGTCTCGGGCCACACTCCACAACCTGAACGTCTGGCGGTGGGAGTCGGATTGGACCGATGATCGAGACAAAGTGAACCCGATGGCAAATCGCTGACATCCGAAGACCGGCCGGGATTTTCCGTGCATCCGCGTGCCGAATTGCTACTTTCCAGGAAATGCGACCATCCAAACCGTTACAACCCTCCGTTTGGCGGCATCCCGCTTCCGCAATCGCCCTGGGGCTGCTGACGATCCTGGCTGTCACCTTGACTGTGCCTGCCGCTCCGGAATCCTCCGCGCCGAATGCCCCCAACATGGATTTGACCCGGCAAGCCATCCAGGCGCGCATCCGGCAAATTCGCACAGCCGAGGTCACGCTGACCGTGCTGGGGTCCGACGGCAAGCCGATGGCCAACACCCAGGTGGTCATCGGCCAATCGCGTCACAAGTTCCTGTTCGGGTGCAATGCATTCGGCGTCAGCCCGTTGGAGGCCACCGACGACCAGCAAGCCTATCAGAAGAGCTTTGCAGACCTGTTGAACTTCGCCACGCTCCCGTTCTACTGGGGCGCATACGAAAAGGTTGAGGGAAAGCCCGACCAGGCCAGACTCCGCGGGATGGCCCAATGGTGCATCGACCAGGGCATCCGTCTCAAGGGGCACCCGTTGTGTTGGCAGCAGGTATCGCCGCCGTGGCTGGAGGGCCTGCCGATCAATGAGGTCGAGAAGCTGCAACTCGGCAGGATCTCGCGCGAAGTGACCGCCTTCCGCGGCAGCGTGGATACGTGGGATGTCGTCAACGAGGCCGTCGCCATGCCCGACTACACGCAGGAGACCACTCGCATTCCGGAGATGGCCCGCGCGCTCGGCACGGTGGAGTTGATCGGCCGGACCTTTGCCGCCGCCCGCGCGGCCAACCCCGGAGCCACGCTGATCCTCAACGACTACGATACATCTGACAAATATGAGAAGCTCATCACCGACTGCCTCGCGAAGAAGATCCCAATCGATGTCATCGGCATCCAGTCGCACCAGCACGCCGGATACTGGGGCGCGGAAAAGACCTGGGACGTCTGCCAGCGCTTCGGCCGCTTCGGCAAGCCCCTGAACTTCACCGAGACGACGTTCATATCGGCCCAGCCAAAGAAGGACCAGCGGTGGTCCGGCCCGAATTACGCGGACTGGCCCACCACGCCGGAGGGTGAGGCGCGCCAGGCCAGGGAGGCGGCCGAGTTCTACACGATCCTTTTTTCGCATCCGGCCGTCGAGGCGATCACGTGGTGGGATTTCTCCGACAAGGGCTGCTGGCTGGGCGCGCCGGCGGGTCTGCTGCGCAAGGACATGTCGCCCAAACCTGCCTACGAGGCATTGCTGAACCTGATAAAGAAGGAATGGTGGACTGGCCCGCAGGCGTTGACCACCGACGCCGCCGGGGAGGTGACGTTTCACGGGTTCCTCGGCACCTATACGATCGCGGCCGACAAAAGCCGCGCAACCTTCGAGGTTTCCACAGCCGGGGTCTCCAACGTGAGAGTCTCGATTCGCTAGAGAGGGAACCAAAACCCCGGCATCAAGCACACCAGGCAGGCCCTCAGTGCTTCCGCTTCTTGTGCATCAGGGATCTCAAAGTTTTCCCGCCACTCCGTCTTGGGACGCTGCCATCATGCCCTGATCCATTCCCGGGTTTGAATCCTGTCCGTGGTGAGCATCGTCACTCCGGGCATGCGGATGACCGTGGCCTGGATTCAATCCCCCGTCAGCAGATACACTGCGAAGGTGGCCAAACCGGGTGCGTCCGCCTGGGAGACTGCACGTCCTGCGGGCCGCGCCAGACGTCTCCCGGTTTGTTAGGGTATTCGCGGTCGATCCCGGCGAGGGCCATTTTGACATAGCCTGCGGCGAGTTGTTCCGTCATGCCGTCCTCGGCCGCCACGGTGCTGACGGAGACTGCGGCAATCATCATGGATGCGGCGAGTTGCTTCATTCCTGGACCATGGCTCCAGCGGACGGTTATGGCCAGCACGACTTTCCAATCGACAAGATCGCCAGCAAGATGCGCAAGCCCGACGGCCTGTTCATCATCGAGCACCACCAGTTGCCGGACATCCTGCATCCGCTCAAGCTCCGTAATTTCACCGGCATCGGCAGCAGCATGGAAGCGCGCCTGCACGCGGTCGGCATACGCACCGTGGAGGGCCAGTGTGACGCCACCAAGCCCGAGCTGCACAAGGCGTGGGGCGGCGTCCTCGGCGCCCGCTACGGTCGCAAGGTGATCTACTATGGCCGCGTGCAGGAGAGTCGGGACGAGGCACCCATGCGCATCGCCTTCACCCACATCCCGGATGCGGGACTGGAGCAGGATTGAGAGAGCGGCCCATTTTCACGCAGACTACGGCACGGAGAGCTTCATGATATAACTCGCGGAGCCTGCCTTATCCCCATAGGCGGTCCACACCGCGTGGGTCTTCGGATCAACGGTGAGTGTTTTCCCCGTGCTTTCGGTTTTGACATTGGCCAGCAGGGTCGCTCCGTCCGCGGTTTCCTGCACCACCGATATCACACCGCCCGCACCGGCGCAGTAAACGCGCTTGTTGCCGCCATCGAAAGCAATTTGATCCACGCCCTTCGCGATGTCCACGGTTGCGATCACCTTGCCGTTCAACGAATCCATGATGGCGAGCTTGCCATTGTTGCCGGCGCTGAACAGGCGGTGCGAGGTAGTGTCAAGCGCGAGCCCATGAGGTTTCAGGGCCGGTGCCGTGGGCCAGTGATGCTTGACCGTGTTGCTTGCGGGATCGATCACCACAACTTCATCGCTCGATTTGATGTTCTGGAAAATAAGATCGCTAGCCGGATCATATAACACATATTCCGGCGCTTCCGGAATCGTGACCGTGGCGGTGATCTTGTCCGTCCTGGTGTCGATGACAAACACGCTCGTACCGTCGTCATTGTCCACATAGAGACAGCGGTTCTTCGGATTGAAGACCACGGCATCCGATGGTCCCGGGATTTTGATTTCGCCGGTTTTCTCCAGCGTCTTGCTATCCACGATGGCGACAATCTTCTCGGTGCTGACGCCGACATAATATTTACCGGCTTCGGCATTAACAGCGGCGTCCTGGGCCATGCCGGTAGGGATGTGTTTGATAAGCTTGCCGGTATCGAGATCAAACACGTCGAGCGTCCCGTTGCCAGCGTGGCTCGCGAGTAGCCGGCGCTGTGCCGGGTCCACTTCCAGGAAATCGAAGCCACCCTTCGAGTCTGGAACAGGGATTGGCTTGTCGGCGACAAGCGGCCCGGCTGCCCGGAGGGGACCTGCGGCCAAATGAAGGATAGCGAGGATGGCTGATGCCTGGCTGGCGATGATGATTGCTTTCATAGAATCTTTTTGATTGCTGGCTCGTTCTGTGGGAGTCTACTTGGGTGCGCTGCGAACCCTTTCAATTTATGCCTAAGCCCATGAAACAGAGAACACTCGGAAATCAGGGACTCACAGTGTCGGCCATCGGCTTGGGCTGCATGGGCATCACCCTCTACGCCGTCGCCGATGTTTTCAGCCGCAGGCTCGCGAACTTGACAAGCAATGTTGTTTGAACGAACCACAGTCATGATGGACGAGACTGCAAGACGTGAATTCCTGCGCATGGTGGCAAGCTACCAAGACCGTGGTGATCCCACCGGATGGTGTGATCAAGTGTACCGCGGTGCCCATGGCGACTTCAGGGCGGTATTCTGGGCGGATTTGGTGCCCAGTCCGCATCTGGTGTCCTGGCTTGAGGGACATCCGGTTTCTGACAAAATGCTGCGTGCCGTGACGGTCGGCTGCGGCGTGGGAGATGACGCCGAGGCAATGGCGGCCCACGGGTATCGGGTCGTGGCCTTCGATATCTCCCCGGCGGCCATCGACCTCTGTCGGAAGCGTTATCCCGACAGCAGCGTCGAGTATCGGGTGGCGGATCTTTTCGCCTATCCACCGGATTGGACCCGCGGCTTTGACTTGGTTTTCGAATGCAACACGATACAGGTGTTGCCCGGGGAATTCCGCCTGCGTGCTTTGAACGCAATTGCGGACATGGTGGCTCCCGGCGGATCCGTTCTGGTCTCGTGTCGAAGCCGGCAGACCGGGGAAAAGGCAGACGAATTTCCACTCCCCCTCGACCGGGAGGAAATTGACGGATTCGTCCGTGCCGGGCTCAGGGAGGATGCTTTTGAGGCATACGACGACAACCAAAACCCGCCGGTCCCCCACTTCTTCGCGTGCTACAGCAGACCGATCGAAGCCGGCGTATAGCCGCACTCTCCAGTTGACCAAGCTCCCGCGCCCGGTGACACTTCGGACCTGCCATGAAAACCACCGGAAGTAATTTGAAGCAAACGCCGCCCGCCCCGGCGCGCGGCAAATCCGCTGGACGCAATGCACAGGTGGTGGTTGAGGAGTCACACGGCGGAATTGGCGGTCGCGGCCGGAGTAGCCCTCCTGACAAACCACAGATCAATTGGACTGCTGCACGGGTGGCCAGGCTGGGTAAGGAGGGCGACACGAGCTTGGCGCGCTCGCTAGGGGTGAGAATGGTGGTTGTGAGAAGGAAGCGCCTTGAACTGGGAGTTCCGAAATATCAAAAGGTCGAATGGACGCCTGAGCTGATCGCCAAACTTGGCCAGGATTGCGACAACCGCATAGCGCGATTGCTGGGTGTAAGCACTAGAACAGTGGCCGGGTTGCGGCAGGCGGAGGCGGCGCAGGGAGTCATTGAGACAGTAGAAACCACGCAGTCCCTTCATGGGCACTATCTTGCCCTTGTTGACGAGGTCGTAGAACGTGCTGCTCGCCAAAGGGGGACTGAAGAAGCTGCCGATGGTTTCCCAGCGGACCCCGAATTCCGGGTAGCCTGTAGGTGGTGTCTTGGTTGCCATGGCGCGAGTATCCACATTGCGTCCCGGCCGGCACGGATATTTTCACCATCCTCAACGAGGGATGGCTGGGTATTGGCAGTAGACTGCCGTCTTGTGCCCAAATCCGCAGGTTAACACAGCAGGTCATTCGGAGATGCTTAAGGTGCCTTAAACAGTTGCCAAATCAGTTGCCAAAAATGCACGGCTTTTTCGCAGAATGACGGAGAATCGCGGAGTGCGGCGGAGTAGACCCTTTGGCCTCCAAACGAAAAAAGCCCTAGATACTAGGGCTTTTCGTTGATTTTCAGATGGTCGGGGCGGCGGGATTCGAACCCACGGCCTCTTCGTCCCGAACGAAGCGCGCTACCAGGCTGCGCTACGCCCCGACATCATCCCGCAACCCGGGGAAGCGGGCTGGAAGGGATTCATTGCAGAATATCCGCCGCCGTGCAAGCGGATATTTCGCACACTTTGCGCGAAAAAAGATTTTCCCACTTCCCCGGGGAATCGACGTCAACGCCGGGTTGCAGGCTTGCGGCGAGTGCCGCCCGACAAGCAGCCGGCCCGGCAAGTGCGGCCCGGCAACACGGCAGCCGGCCCGGCAGTGGCGGCGACCCGCTTGAGAATTCCGCTATGAATGACGCAAAACCCGTCGTACTCAGGGAAACCTAAGCGGAATGAGCCCACTCCCTCCGCCCCAGGGTTTTGCCCAACCTCTGCACCGCCCCCCGTCACGCATGAATATCGCCTGCCTGATCACCCTGCTTGCCACCGTGGCGGTCTTCGACGCCACGGCCCAGACCACGGCCCAGACCACGGCCCAGAACACGGCCCAGACCGAGCCAGCGCCGAATGTCTTCGAAAGTGCGGTCGCACCGGTCCCGCTAGAGCCGATTGACCGCTTGGTGGCCGCCAATCTGGTGCCGCTGGGCATTCAGCCGCTGCTGTGCACCGATGCAGTGTTCGTGCGGCGCGTCTATCTGGACGTGATCGGCACGCTGCCCAGCGCGCAGGAAGCCCGCGACTTCATCCTGGATGCCGACGTCATGAAAAAGCGCCGAATCCTCATCGACCGGCTGTTGGCGCGCGACGAATTCGCCGACTTGTGGGCACTGCGCTGGGGCGATGTTTTGCGCATCAAGGCGGAATTTCCGGTCAATCTGTGGCCGAATGCGGCACAGGCCTATCACCACTGGCTGCGCTCCGCCATCGCAGCCAACATGCCCTACGACCAATTCGCCCGCGAAATGCTCAGCTCCAGCGGCAGCAATTTCCGCGTCGGCCCGGTCAACTTTTACCGGGCCATCCAAAACCGCATGCCCGACGGCCTGGCCGCCGCCGTGGCCCTGACGTTCATGGGGACCCGGACCGAGACCTGGCCGGCAGAGCGACTGGCCGGGATGGCGGCGTTTTTCTCCCAGCTCGGTTACAAGCCGACCAGCGAGTGGAAGGAAGAGCACGTGTTCTGGGACCCGTTAGGCACCAGCAGCGTTGCGGGCAACACCGCCCCCGGGCGCGCCGCTATCGCGCCGGCCACACCGACTCCCGCCGCTCCTCCCGCCGCTACGCCCGCCGCTACGCCTGCAGCCGTGCCCACCGAGGTGGTTCCCAGCCGGCCGCGATTTGCCACCTTTCCGGATGGCCAGAAAATCGAACTACCGGTAAACCGCGACCCGCGGCAGGTGTTTGCCGAGTGGCTGACCCGCCCTAACAACCCATGGTTTGCGCGCAATCTTGCCAATCGGCTGTGGGCCTGGCTGGTGGGGCGGGGCGTGATCCACGAGCCCGACGACATCCGGCCGGACAATCCACCGAGCAACCCGGCCTTGCTGGCGTATCTCGAACAGGAACTCGTCGCCAGCCACTACAACCTGAAACACCTCTACCGGCTCATCCTCAATTCACAGACCTATCAGTCATCCTCGGTGCCGCACTTTCCATCACCCGAGGCGGCGGCCAATTTTGCGAGCTACCCGCTGCGCCGTCTCGACGCGGAAGTGTTGATAGACGCAATCAATAAAATCACCGGTGCATCGGATCTCTACACCAGTGCCATTCCCGAGCCCTTCACCTACATCCCGGAAAACCAACCGGCCATCGCCCTGCCGGATGGCAGCATCACCAGTCCGTTCCTGGCCCTCTTCGGGCGCTCGGCCCGCGCCACCGGCATGCTCAACGAGCGCGACAACAAGCCGCTGCCCGCACAATGGCTCCACCTCCTCAATTCCAGCCACATCCAACGCAAACTCGAGCAAAGCGCCAAGCTCAAGGCGATCCTGGACCCGTCCCACCCACCGGCCGCGATCATCGAGGAACTATACCTAACGATTCTGTCGCGATTCCCCTCCCCTGCCGAGATCCAGACCATCGAGGCATACGGCCCGCAGAAACCCGCCAAGCCGGTGCCGGCCGCCGCCCCCGGCCAAGCGGCAAAACCGGCCGCTCCCGTTGTGGTGAAACGCCGCGAAGACTGGCTGGACATCGCCTGGGCGTTGCTCAACAGCTCGGAATTCCTCTATCTCCATTGAACCATGAACACTAACCCGATCTACCCGACCTCCGCCTACCCCATGGGCTTGAACCTCAGTTTGGGCCACTCGATCAACCGGCGCGACGCACTGCGCGTCGGCCTGTTCGGCACGGCGGGCATGTTGTGCTCTAACAATGTATTAGCCGCCGCTGCCGAAATGCCCGCCGCGGTGCCAGCACCGGCGAGCCCCCCGCCGCGCACCGCCAAGGCGAAGTCGGTGATCCAGATTTTCCTGTGGGGCGGCATGTCGCATATCGACACTTGGGACCCGAAGCCGGACGCCGGCTACGATTACATGGGCGAGTTTCGCACGGCGATTCCCACCAACGTGGACGGCATCCAGATCGGCGAGTTGTTTCCCAATCTGGCCAAACAAGCCGACAAGTACGCGCTCATCCGCAGCATGACCCACCGCAACAACGGCCATGAGACGGCGGCCTATCTGATGCAGACCGCGCACGCCCCCGGCGAGCGGTTGGCCTATCCGAGTGTTGGGGCGGTCTTTGCGCACTTCAAGAGCCCGGGCTACAAGGGGCTCATTCCGCCATATGTGGTGCTCACCCAGCCGCAGGGGCGGTTTTGTGAGGAGGGGTTTCTGGGACCCAAAATGAAGCCTTTTGCCACCGGCGGCGACCCCAACGCCGCACGCTTCGAAGTCGAGGGTATCGTGTCGCGCGGCATTTCCGACAGCCGCCAGGTGGCCCGCCGCGAATTGCTCAGGAAAATGGACACGCTGGGTGCCGCCATGGCCTCCAGCCCGCAACTGGCCGCCGCAGAGGAGGCCAAGCAACAGGCGTATGAGTTGATTCTGGGCCAAGGCCGCGATGTGTTTGATCTAGCGAAAGAAAAACCGGACCTGCGCGACCGCTACGGGCGCCACACCTTCGGCCAGGACTGCCTGGCCGCCCGCCGCCTGGTCGAGGCCGGAGTGCCCTACATCGTCATCAACTATCCCGGTGGCTGGGACACCCACAGTAATCATTTCCCCACCATGCGGCGGCAATGCCCGCAATTGGACCAGGGCCTCGCCATGTTGTTGCAGGACTTGCAGGACCACGGCTTGTTGGACTCCACCATCGTCTGGTGCTGTGGCGAGTTTGGCCGCGGGCCCAAGGTCGATTGGCAGCCACCGTGGAATGGCGGCCGCAACCATTATGGCAATGTCTTCACCGCGCTGGTCGCCGGCGGCGGATTCCAAGGCGGCCATGTCGTCGGCTCATCCGACAAGCGCGCCGAGGAAGTCCAGGACCGGCCCGTGTATCCGGTGGATCTGCTAGGCAGCATCTACGCCTTGAGCGGCATCGACCCCAACGCGAGGCTGCCCCATCCGATGGGCAGCGAAGCCCATGTCTTGCCTGCGGCGGCGGAAGGCGCGAAGTCCGGCGGAATTCTAACTGAAATCATGGGATGAACCAAAAAACCCACCGCGTCAGCCTCCACCGTGGACCGGGCATCCTGCCCCATACTGTTGACTTAGCACCCATGGTTGTTTCGACAGATGTTCCGGGCAGGATGCCCGGGCCACTTGTGGCGCGGGCATCCTTACCCGCCGCCTCTTCGTGTTGCGTTTCTGCATCGCCTAATTCAACAGGATTGGGCATCTTGCCCGGATTCATGCCGATCGTGTTGCTTGTTGCCTTGGCATTGGCTCCGGCGGCCAGCGCGCAAAAGCGGCCCTACATCGGCTATGCCTATCCGGCAGGCGGCCAGCAGGCCACCACCTTCCAAGTCAAGCTCGGCGGCCAGAATCTCGATGACGTCAACTCGGTGCTCGTCACCGGCCCGGGTGTCACTGCCCGGGTGCACGAGTATTTCCGCCGCCTGGGCAACCAGGAGGTGCAGTTGCTCAACGAACAATTGAAGGAGTTAAAGGCCGCTCCCGCCCCGGCGAAGGCGACGGCTCCGGCGATGGCCCCGGCGATGGCTCCGGCGATGGCTCCAGCGACGGCCCCGGCGATGGCCCCGGCGATGGCCCCGGCGATGGCCCCGGCGATGGCCCCGGCGATGGCCCCGGCGACGGCTCCGGCGATGGCCCCGGCGATGATGTCGACCATGGAAGCGGACAAGGCAGCGGCGGTAGCGGGGGTAGACGAGCCGACCCAGGCCCTGATCGGCAATATCGAACGGCACGTTCGCGAAGCCGTGCAAACACCCGCCTGCGCTTCGATCACCAATCTGGTCCTCATCGAGGTGACCATCGCCCCCGACGCCCCGCCCGGGCCCCGCGAATTGCGCCTGGTCACGCCGCGCGGGGTGTCCAACCCGCTGCAATTCCACGTCGGCCAACTGCCCGAATCCACCCGCAAGCCGATGCTTGCCGCCAGCCTCCAGGTGCTCGGCAAAGAAGCTGCAGCGCTGCGCAAGCGGCCACCCGAGGAGGCCGAGGCACGCATCACCCTGCCCTGCACGGTCAATGGCCAGATGGCCTCCGGCGAAATCAACCGCTACCGTTTCCACGCGGAAAAAGGCCAGCGGTTGGTCATTACGACCCAGGCACGACAGTTGATCCCCTATCTGGCCGACGCCGTGCCCGGGTGGTTTCAGCCGGTGCTCGTACTCTGCGACAGCGACGGCAAAGAACTGGCCTACGCCGACGACTACCGCTTCAATCCCGACCCGGTGCTTCTCTATCAAGTGCCCGCGGACGGCGAGTATGTGTTTGCCATCCGCGACGGCCTGTACCGGGGTCGCGAGGATTTTGTCTATCGCATCAGCGCGGGTGAACTGCCGTTTGTGACAAGCCTTTTCCCGCTGGGCGGACCCGCCGGCGCGGCACCGGCACCGGCACTGAGCGGATGGGGCCTGGCCGGAGCCAAACTCGATGCGCCTCCCGCCGCGATCAGCTCCGGACTCGTCTCGCTCACCGCGAGTTGCTCGGGCCACACATCTAACCGCCTGCCATTTGCCTTCGGCGCGCTGCCTGAGATTCCTGAGGCCGAGCCTAACGACAATGCCGCCGCCGCACAAAAGGTCACGCTTCCGGTCATCATCAACGGCCGTATCGAGCGAGCGGACGACTGGGACGTGTTTCAATTCACCGGCCACGGGAACGACCCGCTCGTCGTCGAAGTCCAGGCGCGCCGGCTCGATTCCCCACTTGATTCGGTCATCAAGCTCACTGATGCGGGCGGCAAGGTGCTGGCCAGCAACGACGACTGCGAGGATCTAACATCCGGCACCAACACCCATCACGCGGACTCGTACCTGATGACGAATCTGCCCGCCGACGGCACCTATTTTGTCCACATCGGAGACACGGCGCAACACTCGGGCGAGGACTACGGCTACCGCCTGCGGCTCAGCGCGCCGCAACCCGATTTCGAGCTGCGCGTGGTGCCTTCCAGCGCGAGTCTGGCGCTCAAATCCGCCGCCACGGTGAGTGTCTATGCGGTGCGCAAGGACGGCTTCAGCGGGCCGATCAAATTATATCTGAAAAATCCGCCGCCGGAGTTTTCGGCCGCGCCGGTGGTCATCGCGGCAAACCAGACGCTCGCAAAGTTCACCATCAAGAGCGGGCCGACGCCGACGAGCGAGCCTGTCCGACTCGTCGTGTCGGGCACTGGCACGTTAGGCACGCAACAGGCCGAGCGCGATGCCGTGCCCGCGGAGGATCAAATGCAGGCGTTTTTGTGGCGGCATCTGGTGCCCGCCAGCGACCTGCCGGTCCTCGTTTACGACCCGAAAGTCCTGCCGGTGCCCAAACGTGTAGCCCCCGTCCGGCCACTAACGGCAGAAGAGCTGACGCTCGTCGTGGTTGGCCCACCCGCGCCTGCCGCTGGTGCCACGCCGCCCGCGACCGCCGCTCCGGGTGCCACTCCCCTCCCCGCGGGCAAGCCCAAGTTCACCAAGCAACAGATCGCCGGCCGCTTGCGCCAGCTCAAGCTCCTGTATGAAGACGGCCTGCTCACCGACGCGTTCTACGACGCGAGAGTCACCGAATGCGAAGCCGTGCCGTGATGCGCTGGGGCAGCTGCCACTTGCTGTCCTGGACCAGGCCGTTGGCCTTGAAGAAGACGCAACGCCTGGCTTGACAAGTGCGCGGGCATTGGAAAAGTATGCCGATGCGGCCTGGCCGGCCCAAGCGGCTGCGCCAAGGTGGTGAAGGCCCGGTAAATCAAGAAGAGTCTATCTTCAATTAAAGCTTCATTCCGATCATGCAAACGATTCCGCGGGCAGGTATGTTAGTACAGCGGGTGTTTCCGGCTGTGATCGCGCTGCTGGCGGGCCTGCTGGGGCAAACCCGCGGCGAGGAGGCGGCGGCGACGGCGGACTTTTTCGATATCGTCGGCGAAACGCCCGCGCAAATCGCCACGGCGTTGCCCGAGGGCACCTCGTTAGAGAGCCTGGCAGTGATGCTCTGCGGCTTCGTCGGGTTGCCAATGAGTGCCCCCCACCGGCGCGAATTCATCGAAGGCTTGCGTACCGCCGCCCTAGCGCCAAAGCCGCAATTTTGGACGCGCACTTGTCTTCTCAATCTCCTTGAGGAAAACGAACGCTACGATGACGCATTGGCAATCATCCGTTCCGGGGCCGGGAACAACCCGCTCGACAGCATCCGGGAGATCGGACTGTTATGGAAATCCGGCAAGCAAGCCGAGGCCGCACAGGCGGCCGACAGAATTGTCGATACCCAATCCTTTGTCCCGTTCTGGCTGTCACTCGTGCAGGTTGATCTCATCAGGAACCGCACGGAGCGGGCGCAACGTTTCCTGACATTCATCGAGGCCCGCAGCGAATTCTCACCGCGGATCCGTCATGCGCTGGCCCTCCAACATCTGGAACTGGCCCAACACCAAGGCGAGGCGGCAAGACTGATCAAAGAGACCGCGTCGCCTATCATGCGGGCCGTGTGGAACGCCGCCCTGGGGCGCAAGGACGAGGCGCTGGCGGACGTCAGGGCGGCAGGCTCCATCCAAAGCATCGGGGATCTCGAACTGCTGTTGCTCGCATTGGGACCCGAGCCGCTCCTGATCGAGCAATCCAAGGCCATTCTGGCGACAAGCCGCATCAGCCCGGAGCAACGCTGCTCCTTGTTGCTAGGGTTCCCGAAGGGGCGGCGCTTCGAGTTGTGGAGAGGCATGCAAGCCGGCCAGGCGGAGACCGTTGGTGTGCTGGAACTGATGCTAACCGACCCCTTCGCCCTCGCCCTCCCTGCTGAGGCCCGGCAAGCCGTTCCAGGCATCTTGGCCCGGCATCCCGGCGACGCCCGATTGCAGCTTTTCGCGGCACTGTTGAATCGAAACGAACCGGATCATGGCAAGCCCTACCTGCTCCAGGCAGCCCGGGCGTTCCGCGCGGGACCGGCCATCGCTGACCCATCGGCCGATCCCGTGCACCAGGCGCTGGAGAATTCCATTTTCGCCGATCCTGCCCTCAGCGCGCTGGAAAAATTGACAGAGCTGCACTTGAGCGCCGCCCCCGAGCTCCAGGAGTTGTTAGTCGGGGCGCCCGGCTTTGACAAACTGCCGCTCGAAGACCAACTCCGCTACCTCATGGCAGCCCAACTTGACCCATCGGTGGTGACCACGCTTGCCGCCTGCAAGTTCGACCAAGTTTCCCAGGACTCCCTCGGTTGGCAACTCTATGAGTACTTCAGTCGGCGCGCCGAGACCTGCACCCTCCCCGAGGCGGTGCTCGCCACGCTGATGGAGCGGCTGCCGGACATCGTGTGTGGGAGCCCGACCAAGGAGCCCGCTGTGATTGCGTGTCAAGCTGATTCGTGGATGAGTTTCCTTGGCCATCAACCGGTGCCCGAAGCAAGACTTGCGGAAACCGCGAAGCGCCTGGCCGCCGCCGCCGCAACACGCAGTCCCGCAGTTGAAAACGCCATTCTATCCGCTTGGCCGGCGGCCTTGCGCTCGCTTGTGGGGCTTGACGTTGTCCCTCGGCAGCAAGTCTCTTGGACGACGCGCAGCAACCCAGTGTGGTGGTCTGCGCTCGGCATCTTCGCCCCCGCCGATCCGGCCTGCGGCGAATCACGAGAGGACAGGCCACCGACCATGCTGGGAAGTGGTATGTCGAGCGGCGACCGGCAGCTACGGGCATCCGCTGCCCAGCCGATCCTCATGACCTCGCCTTGGGCACTCAATGTTTTTAATGCCATGGAACAAGACGAGCCCGGCCGGCAAACCCTCATTGCCCTCGCCGCAAAACTCAGGTTTATGTTAGATAATACACCACCCCGAACCGTCACGTTTGATCTGCTGGTATCGAGCGGAATTCTGCCCTGCCCCGATCCCGCGGTGCACGCGCTCGCCGAGCGGCGGGTGGCCACGTTTGCCACGACGCCACCGGACGATCCAGCCATCGCGCTGTCATTGTTTTTCCTCCGGCTGGGTGATCGCGAACCGCTCGCCGAGGATCTAGCGAAACTGCAAGGCCTGCGGGACTATCCGCTGTGGACGCGCCTCCGGCTGCGGCCATGGATCAGATTGTTGAGGAATAGATACTGGCGGGACGATGCCGTTTGCGCGGCGCTCATTCAACAGCTCAGCTTCGGCGAGCCTGCCAAGCCGCTGGATCCCTGCGATCCCGAGCCGCTGGATCCTTTCGAAAGAGTTGCTGCGCCTGCCGAACCGCCGGACCCCTCCCAAAAGGCCCCGGACCCCTAGCCTCAAGCCGCTCTTGCGTTGGGCGGGAGCGCTGGTTCCTGCCAATGGCCGGGAGCTGGTGCGGCTCGCCGAGACTCTCAAACCCGACGAACGCGTTGCCTGGATGGCGCTGGCCGGAGACCGCATCGTTACGATGGAGGAACCCTCCAGTGTCGATGGACTTGCGCACCAGAGTCGTCGAACTGGCATCCGGCTTGGTCGGCTTGAATCAAGAGGACGTGCCGTTCTTCATCTCCGCCATCGGCCAGATTTATCGGATCGAGACCCCGAAAGTGAAGGGCTACTTCACCTCGAAGCGGTAATTCCAGCGCCGGTTGGGCGCGCTGTCGCCGTTGACGCCGAAGTCGTCGATGCCCTGGAAGCCTCCGGTGTTATCCGCCCAGTGGAAATCAAAGGCTGGCTCGCCGCCGGCTTTTCCGATCAACTCGCGCGGCACCGCCAGTTCCATACCGTTGCCGCTGACCTGATAGGAGATCCGGCCCGCCGGCTGCCAGCCGCCGTTTTTCCAGCACTTGAGGGTGGATGTGTCATTGTCGATCACCTCCAAATTAACGATATAGTCGTATCCCATCCAGCCGGTGGCCGCATTCTGGTCCGTATCCAGTAATAACAGCATCCACTTCGGATCGATGTGCGGGGTGATCGGCTCGCGGGTCTGGGCCATGAAGTAGAGGTTTTTAACATCGTACGTCGCCTTCATGATGACGAAGTCGTTGCGGCCGCTGTTGTTCTCGTAGACCTGGTCACCACGACCCGGGTGCTTGCGATGCGCCACATCGCCGATCGTGTCGCGGTATTCCGGCGCGACCGCCGCCCAGTCGTCGAAGCGCCCGTCGATGGTGATGGCAGCCGGACCAGCAGCGGTCGGCATGGGCCGCAGCCCTTTGTAGCGCCGCACCCACGCGGCCATCTGGTAGTAATAGTCATCGGTGTGCCCGCCGAGCATCGGTTCGCAATCGCGGCTGTATTCCTGGTCGTATTCGTCGACAAACAAGCCGCCCTTGAAATAGGCATTCTGGTCCGAGTACCTGGACCAATTGGTGTAGCGCCCGGCCACCCATTCGTTCCAGCCGGTTAGAAAAACGAACTTCGGATTGATCTCCATCGCGCGGCGCCATTGCTCGTCGAAATTCAGCCCCATGGCGGTGGCATTTTGCCGGGTGTCCCTCGCGCCGTTGTGCCAGCTGCGGCCCATCGCGCCGCGCTTGTCGGACATTGCGGCGGGCCCTGGCGTGTTAGGCAGGGCGTTTTGCGCGACTCCTACGCTCATCTGTTCGGCCTCGCCGCGGTCATTTTTGAAAACATGCTGCGGAAAAACCTCGAGCCAACTCCACTGGTTCACTCCGCTTGGCCCCCTCCAGTAATCGGGCATCGGGTTGCGAAAGGTGAAAAATGCGAGCATCTGCGGGTCCTTCACCACGGCGGGGTTGGCGAGAATCAGCGGTTTGCCGTCCCAGCGGAACCACAAGTCGCTCCACAAACCCGGTTTGTAGAGATCCTTCCAGAGCTGGTCGAGCACCGGTTGCGGATTGCCGAAGGGACAGATGAAACCCACGGCCGGGGTCCGGTTGCCCTCCGCGCGCATCTCCGTGTAAGTGCGGCAAAGCGCCTCATACGCATCCTTGAAGGTGAACGGCGGGTTGGTCGTGTCGAAGAGCAGCACATCCACGCCGGCATCGACCAGCATGCTCGCGTGCTTGCGGATGACAAATGGATCGGTTGACAGGTAGTAGCCCAGCTCCGGTTCCCCCCAGTAATGGCTGTTGCCGACGGCGCTCGGCCATTCGATACGGCCGTCCTTGGCGGCGGCGATGAGCTTGGTGTTATCGAATGGCTTGTTAGCGCCTTCCTGATGGTGCCACGTCCAGTAAAAAATGCCGACCCACTTGTCTTTCTTTACGGGCCCGGCCTCGGCAATTCCGGGCTGCTTGCGGCCCAGTCCGTCGGTGGCGACCCAGGTATCTGCGTGCAAATCGCCGTCGGTGTAGGGTTTGCCTGCAAAGGGCTCCGCCAGAGCCGCAGTTGGCACCAGCAAGGACCCAAGGAGCAGGCTCAGCCATCCTGACCTCAGTCGGGAAAGGGTCGGATGCAGGGAAATTGAATGAAGCGATTTGAATCCGGGCAGGATGCCCGGACCACGGTGGTGCGGGCATCCTGTCCGCCGCCAAGTTGTATGTGAGGTCATGTCATGTGGTGGCAAGGATGGGTGGCATAAATCGGTGAGGCTAAGGTTCGCGGCGGTAAAGGGCGGCAGCAACTTTGCGGCAGGCGGCGATGGTTTCCGGATAGGGCGTGTCCGCCACATCGAGAAAGCCGATCTGGTAGTTTTCCTCGTCGTACACCCGGCCGGTGGTTGGTTCGTCCATCCACTGGAACCAGTGGGTGCCGACGAATTGCGGGTGGTGCAACGCGCCTAACACATAATCGGTGTAGGCCCGGGCGCGGGCGGCCTGGTCTTCCACCGGGACGAGGCCGGTGTGGAACATCCCGCGGTCGAGCGCGCCGAAGTGGAATTCACCGATGATGAGGGGCTTGTCGCTGCTGGGGTTCTTGAAGCCGGCCACGCTGCGTTGATAGAGGTTGTAGCTGATCACGTCGCAATACCTGCCCGCGGCGCGGTCGGCCAGGTCGTTGACCCAGGCGAAGCGGCAGCCGAGGTAGAGTTGGTTAGGGGCGACCGCCTTGATCGCGTCGCGCACGCTGCGGAAATAGGCTTCGGCCGACTTGGTGTAGAATCCGGTCAGGTCGGCGCGGGCCAGCTGCGGGTCGGGCGCGCCGCGGTCGGCCAGCAGCGCGTCCCACGACTCGTGGTGGGTGCCCCAGGCGGCATTGAGGTTGGCGATGGCGGCGTATTTCGCCTTGAGCTCGGCGATGAAACTGAGCTTGGCGGGTTGATCCGGCGGTGATTTGAGCGCGCCGATGGCCAGCGAGGTCTCGTCGCCCCAGGACATCTCGTTGTCGGAGAAGTAGCCGATGCACCACGGGTCGTTGGCGGAACTTGCGCGCTTGTCCTGCATCGCGCGGCGGATGTTGCTAGAAAATGCGGGATCGAACACGTCGGGGAATTTGCCCCAGTATCCCTCGCTGCCCTCGATCATGCGGCTGCCGTGGCTGCCGATGCTGTCGGTGTAAGGAGTGCGGTGGAGAGCGCACACGGCCGGGTCCGACCAGTTGGCGATGGTGTTGAGGCCCCAACTGCGCAGGCGCTGATGGACGGTGGCGGCGTAGGCGGCTTTCCAGTCCGCGCCGTACTTGCGTTGCAGGTTGGCGGCGGCGAAACTGAAGCACTGTGGCGAGCGTCCGGCGTAGTGGCCCTTGAGCGTGGTGCCATTGCCGAGAAACTCTTTAAACTCGGGCTGGGTGGCGGGGAATTCCTCAAACCAACTCGCTCGCCCGTCAATCGGCGTGGTGTCGAGCGCCCGCACACAGTCGATGCCCTGGGAGAAAAACAGGCGGCCGTCGGGGTCCACCAGCCACCACTTGCCGCCGACTTTCTCCGTGCGGAAAAACCCGCTGGCCTGGAGCTGAGGTCCCTCGGCCCAACCGCCGTACTTGTCCCAATTTAGCGGGCCTGGTTGTGCGGCGAGTTCCGCAGCTTCGGCTTCCCGCCGCTGCCGCAACTCGGTTAGAGAATGCACCTTACCGGGCCAGTCCTTGTGTTTATATTGGCCAAAAGTGTCGATGAGCGGAAAAAACGGCTCGGCGTCGCGGGTTGAGGCGGTTGGCGGGGTTGGACTGCCGGTGGCGCGCACTGCGGCCACCTCGAACACGCAGGCCTGCTTGGGCTTGGTGGTGAACAGGAGAATTTGTGTGATGTTAGACGGATCGATGGTGCCGGGGCCGCCAATGGCCACCGGATAGCCCCGCATCCCGAACAACTTGCCGCCGAGCGTGTCGTTGCCGCTGCGAGTGAGGGCGACCCGCAAGGTGTCGCTCTGGCCGGGGCTGAGCGTGAGTGAGCCGGTGAGGCAATTCCTCACGCCGTCGGCACCGGGATTGTCGACGCGGCAATTGAGGGTGGCGGGGCCGGCGCCGGAATTTTTCACCGTCACTTCCACCTGGGCAAATGCCGCCAAGTCCCAGTGACCGGCCGGCGCGGGCAGCGTGACGCCGGGCCAGGGTTGGCTGGTGCCTAGGGTCAGGCGCATCGTCTGGTGGTTGCCGGCCTTCGCCGCGGCGACCTGTGCGTCGCTGGTTTGAAAGTGGCTGAAATCGGTGGTGGGGTCGAAGTCAAACAGCGATTGGTCCGCCGCCAATGCGCGGGTGACGCACACCAGCCACGGGAGCACGCGGCGCAGAACATGAGGGCAGGTTGTTTCCGGCAGGTTCATCGCCGGTGAGTCTGGGCGTGACAGGGGCCGACGTCAAGCCGGGCCTTCCCGCCGCACTCCACACGTTGGCTCGCGCCTGGGACAGCGCAGGCATGGAGTGCGGCGGGCTTGAAGCCGCTAGAATCCCTTGCCAGGGGTCTCGCCCGGCAGCGCCGACCACGGGCCATTTGTGTTAGATCCGGCGCCGGACCATTGCTTCCAGGTCGACGCGTCGGCTAACATCTTGATGAAAATCCCGCCGACGACGGGTCGGGCTTGCATGCCCTTTTGTTTGGCGTCGGTGGTGACGAACCAGTCGGAAAGCGGCACGCGGGACGGGGTTTCGTTGGCATAGTTCCAGATCGGCTCGAACAGCGCCTGGAAATCGGCGTTGCTTCGGGCCGGGGCGATGCTCCACAGCGCCCAATCGATGAGGCAGGTATCGGTGCGGTGGTCGACGGGCAGGCCGTATTTCTTTTGCACCTTGAGGTACCAGGCGATTTCGGCATCGGCGACGGCGGCGGGGATCAAGTCCAGGCCTAACACGGCATCCCAGATCAGGTTGTGTTTCATGCTCCAACTGCCGGCTTGATCGTAGGCGAGCCGGGTGTGGTGGTCGTCCTTGGCGAGTTGTTGCCACTTGGCGGCATAGTCGCGGGCGATAGCCATGTATTTCTTTGCATCGTCGGGTTTACCGGCCAATTGGCAGAGTTGGGCGAAGCCGCCGATGCCGATGATGGCCTTGAGGGCGAGGTTGGCATTGCGCTGCAGGTGGCCGAACATATCGGCGGAGCAAAGTTGGTTTTGCGGATCGAGGCCTTCCTTCACCAGGTAGTCCGTCCATTGGGTGAGCATCGGCCAATAGGGCAATGCAAACCCGGCGTTGCCCTGTTGTTTGGCCAGGGCGGCGAGCATGATGAGCAGGTTGCCGCTCTCCTCCACCGGCATGCGCCCGCCGTCCTTGCCGCCCATGCCATAAACCTGGCCGCTGGCGAGCGGATAGGTGCCGAGGTCATGCGGCGCATACGGGTAGGGCCAGCGCGGCGAGATGGCGTAGTCCAACACGGGCACAAGCATCGCCTTGGTTAGAGCCGGGCTGAAGACGAGAAAAAACGGTGCCTGCGGGAACAACACATCCACCGTGGCTATGCAGCCGTTGGAGAAATTCTCTTTCGGAAACATCAGCGGTTGCCCCTTGGCATCAGCACAAATTTTGTTGCCGGCCAGCGTCTGGCGGTAGGCGAGCGCGCACAGCTGGGCATACTTTTCGCCGCCGACCTTTCGCAGGGCGAGCGACAGGTGTTCGTCAAACGCGGCGCAGCGCTTGGTCAGCGCCGGGTAATCCGCCGCTCCCTTCTTCATCAATGCCGCGGCATCGTCGCCGCCACGCCGCCAATAGGGACGGAGGTTCTGGTTGAAATATTTGATGGAGAATTCGTCGTCGTAAGCGAGCATCAGCCAGCGTGAGACCGGAGCGGTGCCGACCTCGGCGGCACCGAACACGATGGCTGCCACCGGCGCGCCGGCAGCCGCCTGCGGCATGGCCATCTTCATCGCCGGGAACTTGCCATCAGCCGCAAAGGAGTCGCGAGCGATGGTGGCGGGCAGCAGCAACGACAAGGTGTTAGGATCCTTCGGTGCTGCCAGATAGAGCGCGCCCCAGTCGATGCGCAGGTCGTCGCCGCTCTTGGCGAGCACCGGTTGCTCGCGGGACGCGGTTCTAACCACTTCAAGGCCGTCGCCGCCCGGTTTGGAGGCGTCCACCTGCTGGAGCGGCTCGTTGACCGCAATCTCCGCCGCTGCGTCCTGATAGATGGCCACCTGATGGGTGGCGGCGTCGGTGGCCCGGGTCTCAAAAATCAGATAGGTAAGTGGCCGCGCTAGCACGTCGAGGTCGTCCGGCAGCGCGGGCGTCAGGAACGTGAGGGTGAGTTGGATGCCGGCACCGGCGAAGGTGCAGAGGGTCCGCGTTGGCGTCACTTCCAGCCGGGTTTGCGCCAGTGCGGGGAGCGCTGCGGGGTCCGGGCCCATCAGTCGATAGGCTTTACCGTCGATGCGCACCAGGCTGGTGAGGCGGTTGGGCTTGCCGGTCCAGTGGACGGTGGCGGCGTCGGTGAGATGATCAGCCGGGGACCAGATGCTGAAGTAGGGATCGTGGGTGACGAGCGGGACGGACGGAGGGCGGAGGTTTGCGGCACTCGCGCTAACGAGGGTGGCGGCAAGCAGCAGCAGCCGCGGGGGAGTTAGTATCATGATAGCCGGGGGGAGTATGGGTTCGGGTGAACTTTTGATGGGGCAGGATCCAGCACGCGAGGCCGGCCGGAATGTTAGAAACTGGCGGGGCCGGAGCCGACTCCGCAGCAACCGGCCTATCAACGTTGGTAGACCAGCGGGTTCAGTTCGCTGGCAGCGGGCTCGCCGGGTTGCAGCCCGGGCAGCCAGCGGTCGCGGTCGCGCTTGCGGCTGTCGTTGTCGAGCGGGCCGACGAGGGTGCCGTCCGGGTACCAGATAATGGTCATCACCTCGCGGTTGCGAGAGCTGGCATTGCCCGGCGCGCCGTGCAAGGTCCAGCCGTAGTGGAAGGTGGCGTCGCCGGCGGCCATTGCCGCGCCGGGCACCTTGGTGTAGCCGCGTTGCTGGATGAATTGCTCGAACTTCACCTCGCTTTCGTCGCTGATAGGCAGGTCGCCCAGGTATCCGTCCACATGGGAGCCCGACGCAAAGTGCATGGTGCCCATCTCGGGGGTGACGTCGACCAGGGGGATCCACATGGTGAGCGTGTGGTCGGTGACCAGCGGCCAATAGTGCTGATCCTGGTGCCACGGGGTGAGGCCGCCGCCGGGCTCTTTAAGCAGTGCCTGGTCATGATAGACGCGGACGCCGTCCACGCCGAGCAACTCGGCGGCGATTTTGGCGAAGCGGCGGGCGAGCACGAAGCGGGCGACGCCGGGGTCCTTGGGCCACAGGTTCATGCCTTTGAGAAACGCCTTGCCATAGGTATCGCGCTGCTCCAGCGGGGTGACTTCGGCACCGTGGAGATCGCGGGCATTGAGGATGAGCGGGCGGTAGGCCGCCATTTCCCCGGGGCTGGCAACGCCCCGCAACAGGATGTGGCCGTCGTGTTTGAAGCGCACGAGTTGGTCCGCGGTGAGCGGGTAGTCGGAGGCGAGGTCGGGCAGGTTGGCAGAGCTCATGAGATTGGATGATGCAGGGTGAAATGATGAGAATGTTAGATCAAGCCCGCTCCCGCGGCGGCGGTGACGGGATAGATTTCCGGTTGGGTGCCGGTAGCAGCGGAGTAATGCGTCCACACCGCGGCGGCAAACTCATCGATGAACCCCGTCTCGACGAAGGCGACCATGCAGCCGCCGAAGCCGGCACCTGCCTGGCGGGCGCCGATGACGCCGGGTGCGGCGAGCATGGCGGCCATCATCGAGAGCATCGGCGGCGCCGCAATCTGATAGAGATGGCACGCGCCGTCGAATGAGGCGGCGGTGAGCCGGCCGATCGCGGGGCGCTCGCCGGTGGTGAGCGCTGTGGCCAGAGCGTAGACGCGGGCATGTTCCTCAATGATGAAGCGGCAGCGCTTGGCGACGCTTGCGGGCAACTCGGACTCGCGGGCATCAAAGGCAGCAGGAGTGACCTCGCGGAGGCAACTTGCACCTAACAACCCGGCCCCGGTCTCGCACTCGACGCGGCGTTCGCCGTATTCCGAGCCGGCGAGCTCGCGCTTCGATTTGGTATCGCAGATGACCACGCTGATGCCCGAGGCGATGGCCACCGCACGGCTGGATAGATCGCGGCAATCCAGCAGCAAGGCGCAGCCCTCCTGCCCCATGCAGGAGGTGAATTGGTCGAGAATGCCACAGTTGACGCCCACAAACCGGTTTTCCGCGCGTTGGCACAAGCGGGCCTTCAGCACGGGCGCGATGGTCCAATCGCCGAGTGCTTCGAACACAGTGGCGGCGGCACATTCCAGCGCGGCCGAGGAACTCAAGCCGCTGCTCAGCGGCACACTGCTGTGCACCACCCCGTCGAAGCCGGCGAGTGGCAAGCCCTCTTCCTGCAAGGCCACAGCGACACCATGGACGTAATCAATCCACGCCGGAACCGCGGGCTTTTCACTCACATCGAGCGAAAAAGCCGCGTCGGTGCCGAGGTTCAACGAGTGGAGCTTGACCTCGTTGGAATGGTTAGGCCTGGCCGCGATCCAGGTGTCGCGGCCGATCGGAAGTGTTAAAACAGCACCCAGATTGTAGTCGGTGTGGCTGCCCATCAGATCGACGCGGCCCGGCGCGCGGCACCAGACGGTGGGTGGCGCGCCAAAGCGCGTTAGAAAAGCAGTGGCGATGAGGTCGCGGCGTTGCGGGTCGGGTTTCATGGGGATATCTGGCTAACAATTTCAGAGCCGCGCGGCGCTCAGGCGGGAAACGCACCTAACATGGCCACGACATTTTCCACCGGGATATCCGACTGCATGCGGTGGGACGGGCCGAGGATCAGGCCGCTGCCATCGGGAGCGAGATCGCGGATGCAGGCCGCGGTGGCCGCGCGCACCCCGTCGGGCGTTGCGACGGGCAGCACGGATTGGGTGGAAATACCGCCGTAGAAGCTCAGGTGGCGGCCGAACTCGCGATACAGGCGGGCGTGCTCCAACACCTCCGGCTGGACTGGGTTGAGGCAGGTCAGGCCGATATCGACGAGGTCGGGCAGGATTGGCCAGATATCGCCGTCGGAGTGGAAGATGACGGGCAGGCCGGCATCGCGGAACACGGCGAACATTTGGGCAAGGCGGGGTTTGATGAGCTCGCGCCACACTGCGGGGGCGAACAGCAGGCTTTTCTGCGCGCCGTAATCGTCGCCGAAATAGCCACCATCGACCCCGAGCGCCACCAAGCGGCGGGCGAGGGTGAGTTGGATGGCGGTGATCCTGTCCAACAATTCCGCGGCAGCCTCCGGTTCGCACACCAAGTCCATCAGGAATTGGTCGAAGCCGCGCAGCGACCACGCCCGCTCAAACAAGGCGAAGCCGAAGTTAGGAACCACGAAATGCCTGCCCGCATCGGCAGTGATTGTCGCCGCCGCCTTGTCGAACAGGCTTGGGGCCTGCGGGTCTGGCCAGGCAAATGCGGCCGGGTCGCAGCCATCAGCCAGCGGTGCCGAGGCATGCCAGTAGCCCTCGGTACCGGCACCCCAGCCGGCGCCCCACCAGTCGAACGTGATCTGGCCGTCGTCGCTGAGCTGTGGCGGGTGATCCACATCGACGCGCAGGAGGTGATTGTCGAGGCGCTCTGGCAGTTCGGCGGTGGTGCAGTGGAAATGCGCGGCGAGCTTGGCGCCCATGGTGCCGGTGAAGTTGGTTTGCACGGGCAGGCGGTCCACGGGTTGCCGCCACAAGGCGCGGCGCATGCGTTCTTTCGGGGTGAGCAGCTGGATAACGGGCATGGCTGGGGATGGGATGGCGCGCAGCCTGTGCTGCGGTCACAATCATGGCACGGCGGCCCACGGGTCCGCCACCGCTCCATTGTCCGATCCGCGTGGTGGATTGACACGCGGCGGGATCGGGGGACGGCAAGGCGCTGACACATCTACCGGTCACCGTTTTGGCAGCGGAGATGGCACTTGAGATGCGTGGGGCGGCATGGCAGGCTCGAGCGACCAGCACGGAGACCGGTAGTCGGCGCGTGAAGGGCACGGGTCAGCAGCCATGCCAAGCAACAGCAAGAACCCTGAAACTGAGCCAACCACGGGGCGTCCCTTGGGCGAGGCTGGCGTCGGCGCCGGTTCCGCCACTGCCCGGTATGAGGAGGTGGTGGCTGGGGCGGATGCCTCGTTCGGGGTGCTGATCTATGACCGGCCGAGTTTCGAGCGCGGCTGGCATTATCATCCGGAGGCCGAGTTGACGCTGATCGAGGAAAGCAGCGGGAGCCGGTTTGTCGGGGATCACATCGGCAATTTCGGACCGGGCGACCTCGTTTTGTTAGGAAAAAACCTGCCTCACACGTGGCGCAACGACGCTGCGGCCTTGCGACAGGCAACGCGGGCACGCTCGATCTACGTGCAGTTCCGCAGCGGGTGGCTGGAGGCGAGTGCTGGCCTGCTGCCGGAACTTGGCGAGGTTCGCAAATTGCTGGCGCGGGCCGCGCGGGGCCTGAGTTTCACCGGTCCGGCGCGGGAGCAGGCCGCGCTCCAAATGCGGCGGCTGCCAGAATTGTCGGGGTTGCGACGGCTGACGGCATTTTGGGAATTGCTCGACGAGCTGGCCGGGGCGGATGGCAGCGAAGCGTTGTCCAGCGCCGGCTTTGCGCCGATGCTCGACGAGCTGACCAGCGAGCGGATTCGCAAAATCCACAAGCATGTATACTCGAATTTCCGCGGCGGCATCGCGCATCAGGATTTGGCGCGGCTGGCGGGACTGAGTCCGGCCGCTCTGTCGAAATTTTTCCGTCGCACCACCGGCCGCACGATCACCGAGTTTGTCAACGAGGTGCGGGTGGGCGAGGCGGCGCGGTTGTTGATAGACACGAGTGGCAATGTATCGGAGATTGCGTATGCCTCAGGTTTTGAGAGTCTGGCCCATTTCAACAGCACGTTCCGCGCGATCAAGCAGCTCAATCCCAGCCGCTTCCGCGAACTCCACCGCAGCCAGTGAGGCTCCAGTCGGCCCAGCAGACAGCACGTCAGGGTTTCGGCTTGTCGCCTGCCAGCGAGTTCGCGATCCACGCTTCCAATTGCTGGCGCTCGGCATCGCTGAGGGCGGCCTTGTACACAAACACGTCGCCAATATCACCGTTGAAGGCGGTCCAGCCATCGGGGCCGTTGCGGCCGACGCTGATGGTGCTGGCATAGGGACCGGCAGCGCCCGGCACCAGCGCCGTCATCGGATTTTTGGTTAGATTCGCCATCACCTCGGCACCGTTGGCAAAGACCTTGTAGGTGCCGTCGGCTTGGACGATGAGGCTGAGAATGGTGATTTGGCCGTCGGGAACCGGCTTGATGCCGGTATCCACGCCGCCGTTGCGCCGAACGCAGACCAGACCGTTGTCATTGCGAATACCGAGCACCAGCCGGTCATAGAACAAATCCACGATGGAGGTCCAGCCGGACGCCGCACCGTTGCGGACCGGCTTGGCCACCACCACGATGCTGGCACCGTCGCAGGCAATCGGCGAGTTATAGCTTCCCGCTGAAAACCCGTCGCCGGTCTCAAAACTCACCCGAGCGTATTTGTGGCCGTCGATGGTGTCAAGCACTGGGGTTCCAATCGGCTTCATGGGCTTGCCGCCGGGCAAGGCCGACGGCCATTCCGTTAGGGAAGCGGTGGCCGGAAGGGACTCGGCGCGGCTGGCGACCAGCAGGTTCCCGGGATTGGGCGGCTTGCCGACGAGCTGGGCTTTGGCCGTGTTTTCGAAGCGGGCGGCGATGGTGTGGGATGCCGTCACTTTAGGGAATGTATAACTGCTGGCGGGGGCCACCTTGACGTCGTCGACCTTGATGCCGGAGATGGCATAGCCGGCAAGCGGCGCGATGCTGAACTTCATGTCGGAGCCGTAGGTCACCGCCACGCTGCCATCCGGGGTGATGGTGCCGCCGTACCCGGCCGAGGCCTTGATGTTGCCGGAGAAGGCGACGGCAAGGGTGTGGCTGGCGCGCAGGTCGCTGAAAGTCACCCTGGAGCGTGCGCCGAGGCAGACGCCATCGACGGTCACGGCCACCCGGTTGTCACCAGCGGGGACAATGGTGAAGGTGGCCGCTTGCCCCTGCACGACGCTGAGCGGGCCGGCGGGCGTGAGGCTGCCGCCGCCGCTGGCGCTGGCGGTGATCGAGTAAACAGGCGCGGTTTTGGAAAAACTCGCGGCGATGGTGTGATTGGCGGCGAGTGGATCAAATGTATAACTTCTAACGGAGCCGACGGATGCGCCATCCACCTTCACATCCTGGATGAAATACCCCGGCTTGGGCGTGATGGTGTAGAGTGATGTCAGGCGCTTTGGATAGTTCCGGCTGCCTGGCGGGCTGATTTCACCGCCTTCACCGGCGGTGGCGGCGATGCTGACCGGCTGGGTCACATCGTCAACATGGAATGGCGCGGCTGGCAGGCCGTCCTTGTTATAAAGATTGCAGCCCTCGGGGTTTTGCCAGCAGGCATAGGAGATTTTGCGCGGCGCCGGCACCGCGGGCGACGACACGACCAGAGTGCCGTCCTTGATGACGGCGTCGGCCGCGTGCCACACCCCGTCGGCCCCGGCGATGACGAGGCGCTGGAGCTTGCCGCCGGGAGTTTCCCGCGTCGGCTCGTACCATTTCTTGGCGGCGACCATCAGCCCGCTGGCGCTGTGATCGAACGTGCAAACCAGCGTGGCCCCCGCGAGGCTAACATCCCTGAGGGTCGGCCCGCTCGCGACCAGTTCCGGGCGGCCGTAGTCGTTTTTCAGCGCCCACATTGCCAGCCTCTCGCCGACGTCCAGCTTGTCCTTCGGATGCCAGCCTTGCCAAATCTTGTCGCCCATGGACGAGTCGCCTATATCCAAGGCCGAGGCGCAGCCGGCGTGGGGCAGCGCCATCGCGTTGGCCTGTTGCAACCGGGTATCGGCATCCCAACCTCCTTTGAACATTTCCGGCGTGGGGCCCTTGGGCAATTCGCCCCAATTGGCAATCATCACATAATAGAATGCGAAGTCATCGAGTTCCCAGACCCGTTGCCAGCCCTGCGCCAGCGCCTTCATTTTCAGATAGTAACTATCCGGCGACTGGGCGGCGATTTCACTGTTTTCGCCCTGGTACCAGATCGCGCCTTTGATGCCGTAGGGGGCTAGCGGTTTGACCAGTTTGTCAAACAGTGAAAACGGCCCGCCGGGGACGCCGGTCTGCTGATAGAGCGGATGCAGCAAGGGAATATCGACCAGTCCATCCGGTGCCAGCCATAAGTCGATCTTGGTCCCGCCCACCGATGCGAGCATGAGTCCTACGGGGATTTTGGCGTTCTGGTCCTGGCAGATTTTGCGGGCGAAATAAAACGCAACCCCGGAAAATTCCGCGGCGCTGGCCGGTGTGCATACCTTCCATGAGCCGGCCGGCGAGGTGAATTGCCGGATGCCCGGAAAATCCGCGGCGGCCACATCGGCCGGCCGCTCGCAGCCGCCGAGCCGCATGTCCATGTTGGATTGGCCGCTGCACAACCACACATCGCCGACGAGCACATCGCCGAAAGTGAGCGTAGTCGCACCGCTAACCGTTAGTGCCTGGCCAACCGGATCGGCGCTCATGGCGGCTAGCTTTATCTGCCAAGCCCCGCTGGGATCCGCGGTGGTTGTCAGCGACTGGCCGTGGAATTTCACGGCAATCTTTTCGCCGGGGTTGGCCGTGCCATAGATTGGCACCGGCTTGCCGCGCTGGAGGATCATGTGCTCGCCGAAAACGGCGGGCATTTTCACCGCCGCGGCGGCACCCTGGATCGCCCCAAACACCATCACCGCCCACAGCAACCCACTCCGATAGATCAATTTTGTCGTCACAGCAGCCAGCAGACAGCATTCGGAGGAAAGGCACAATGTGCATTCCGCGAATCCATTGTCCAAATCGCGCAGTCACCCGCGGGGGCTCACTGGATCGCATGGGGGGTTGACCGCGGCGCATGCTCCCGGTTACAGTGCCGGTCATCCCACCATGATCGAGCCCCCGCAAATCCTCCACACCACGGCGCAGCTCACGGCCTTCATCCACGTCACGATTCCGCGCGAGGAAATGCCAAGTGTCATCGGGGCGGGAATCCGCGAAGTGCTGGATGCGATCGCCGCACAAGGCGTCGCCCCTGCCGGCCCCTGGTTCACGCATCACCTGCGGCGCCCCAGCCACACCTTTGATTTTGAAATCTGCGTGCCGGTCGCTAGCCCGATTGCGCCCGTGGGGCGGGTGGTGGCCGGCAAATGGCCCGCCATCAAAGTGGCGCAGACCGTTTACCACGGCGCCTATGAGGGCCTCGGCGAAGCTTGGGGCGAGTTCCTCGAGTGGATCGAGGCCGGTGACCTGCACCAGGCCGAGGACCTCTGGGAATGCTACCTCGTCGGCCCGCAAGCGTGCCCGGATCCCGGTGCCTGGCGCACGCAGCTCAGCCGACCGCTGCGCGATTAAGCAAGTGCAGTGAGGCTGCCGCGCGACCAAACGCCAGCCCCCCCCTGTGGCCCGCGGTAAGATCACTCGGGCCGACGTACGTGGTATCGCAGTGGCCGGCCTTGCCCTTGACAGCCGGCGGTGCTGCCCGGAATCGGGCCGAAGCGGTGTCGCGCTGCGCCTGCCGCCGCATCTCCATGCATTGGCTTGGCGCAGAGGCAGCGCATGCATGGAGTGCGCGTGGCAAGCGCAAGCGCGACACCGCTTTGGCTCGTCGCCGGGCAGCGCTGCGGCCTGCCAAAGACTTGGACCGCCAGCACGATAGCACGTTTCGGGCCTGGGTGATGCTCATCCGCGAGACGGCTTGCACTTGCCGGGGGCACGGAGGTCCACATTGAGTTCAATACATTGCGTGGTGACGAATGTCGGTATGTTCATGCTGAGCGTGCGGCCATCGAGGCTCTGGCTCGTGCCG
>CAIVSK010000130.1 GCA_903908495.1 Akkermansiaceae bacterium | reverse complement strand
CGCCTCGTGGTTGGCGTCCACGATGGTGCCATCTGCGGGGTCAACCAGCAGCATCACTGCGGAATTGTGCTCGAATTGGTTGCGGTAGGCCTTTTCGTTGTCCACCAAGGTCTGCTCGATGCGCTTGCGCTCGGTGACATCGCGACTGATGCCAAGCACCCCGATGAGTGCGCCGTCATCCCCCCGGAAGGGCGTCTTGAGGGTCTCGAACAACAAGTGCCGCCCGTCGGGATGGGGGATCCATTCCTCGTTGCGACGGGTCTCGCCGGAGGCGATGACGCTCCGATCCATTTCCTGCAAATAATCGGCGAGGTCCTTGTCAAACAGTTCGTAGTCGGTCTTGCCGATGATTTCTTCGCGCGTTTTGCCGAGCAGGTCGGCGAGCGGTTGATTGCAGCCCAGGCAGCGGCCAGCGAGATCCTTGTAGAAAATGACATCGGGAATGCTGTTCAACAGGCAGTGGATCAACGCGGACTGCCGCTTGATTTCATCATTCGCCAGCCGCTGGTCGGCGATATTCCAGTGGCTGGCGAGCACGTGCTGCTGGCTTTGCTGCAGCGCCGCGTTTTCCAGTTCGAGCTCGATCTGGCGCACCTGCAGCCCGCGGAGCAGCTGCTTGATTTCCTCGGGGCTGAGATTTTGGAGATCATTCTCGGTCCGGGCCGCTTGCAGGCTGGCGAGCTCCTCCGCCTGTTGCCGGAATGCGGTGGGCTGGGGCCCGGTGAATGGGGTGTTTATGGCTGACATTGGGTTTCGGAGCGGTTTGACCGCTCTTGCATTCGGATCACACCGATTCCGCCGGGAGGGGTCTCGGTAAGTTCCGCAGGCAAATACAGCACAAATCGCCGCATCGGCAACCATAAACTCGGGGGTGCGGGGCACGTTAGCAGAGACACTGCAGCAATGGCATCTCGCCATCCAGCGTTGGGTTGGGTATGTTACCCTCCACACATTGGCGCTGCGTGGGCCACGGCGGATCGAAGTCCGCCGCTCCTCACCCTCGGGTTAAGGGCTGTAATCCCACCGGGACCAAGGATGGGATCCACCTTGCCCGGCGGTGTGGCTGGTTTGAGGTCGAAAGCCGAGTTCTCAGCCCCGTCGCCGATAAACATTACTAAATTGCCAAACTTGCATATTATTCTGTTGACCTCGTCTGAGAAAGTGGGTTTTCTTGCCGCGGCGCAGCGGTCCACGGCACGAGTCGAGATTTGGTATCAGCGAACACCACCACACTTCCAGACCTCTCTATGATGAAAGCCACGGTATTTGATTCCCATTTCGGCAAGCCCGCAGCTGTCGATTGTCTGGGTTGACGCCGCAGTGAAATATTCTCATTCTACAGCCTGACATCAATATCATGAAACCGAAACACAACCCATATCTTTTCACCACCCGCCGCGCGGCGATGTTCGCAGCAACGTTTGTCCTTGCCGCCCCGCCCGCGATGGCGGCGGTCGGCAACTGGAACTCGAGCGTGACTAACAGCAACTGGAGCGATGCCACCAAGTGGAGCGGCGGGATCATCCCGAATGCAGTCGGCGACACGGCCAACCTGACCTATGACATCGCCGCCTCCCTGCTCATCAGGCTCACCGGAGACACGACGATCGGCAACTTGAACATCGGGGATCCTGCCACTGCCTTTGTCGCCTGCTCGGTCTATGCCGGCACGTCGGTATTGGTGCAACCGCGCTTGATCTTCGACCAAACGGGGGCTGCCAACGCGAGCATCACGGTTCCCACGGTGGCGGGAGTCGCCGCCAACGTCATCAATTCGTATGTCGGGCTCAAGGATAACCTGGTGATCACCACCGGGTTTGCCAACAGCGCCACGACCCAACTCAGCATCTCCGGCAACATCTATGATGACGCCGGAACCTTCGGAATCACCAAGGAGGGACCAGGCATCATCCAACTCGGCGGCATCAGCCAGTTTGATGGAGGCGTCACCGTCAACGGCGGCAAACTCATCGCCAACTCGCTCGCCGCACTGGGCACCGGCAACGTCACGGTGGCCAGCGGTGGCCAGGTCCAACTCGGCAACAGCAGCTTTAACAACTTCACCATCGCCGGCACCGGTTATGCGAACACGGCGGACACCGCGGCGCTCGGGCAGGTCGGCGCGATCCGCTTCACCGATCAGCGCGCGATCATCGGCAATCTGACGGTTAACTCGAGCGCGCGCATCGGCGTCAGCACCACCGCCTCGGGTTATATCCTGGGAAATTTGCTAGGCCCGGCCAATCTTGATATCAATGGCTCGGCGGCGAGCGGCACCGCAAGCAGCGGCATCATCAGTTTGTTAGGAAGTGCGGCCGGTTACAGCGGCAACCTGAGTCTGACCCGCGGCAACTTCAACTTTGCGAGTGGCTTCGGCGGCTCGATCACGGTGGCACCGGTGGCCGGGGCCACCACCACTTTGGGAGCCGGCACCTCGGTGGCGGGCAACCTCAGCCTGGATTCCACGGGCGCTGTGGCGACCTTGCGCAACCTCAATGGAACCCTGGTCGTCACCGGCAACCTGGCTCTAACAGGCGGTACTGCGGTGATCCCGGCGGTTTTTCCGGCTCCGGGAACCGGCTCGCTGACCGTGCTGCGGTATGCCGCCAAGAGCGGAACCGGCAGCCTGACCTTTGATGCCACCGGTTACCGTGGCACGCCATCTCTCACGGTGGGGGCCACCTCGGCGGTGATTTCCGGTCTCAACGGCCAGACCCGGACCTGGAGCAACGCTTTGACGGACGGCATTTGGAATGCGGCCAGCTCTGCCAACTGGGCGGAAGGGGATAACAAATTCTGCCATGCCGACGCGGTGGTGTTTGACGATAACGCATATGGAATCGTGACACTGACAGGCACCCTGCGGCCCCACTCGATCACCTTCAGCAACACCGACACCAACGCCTATGTTCTATCAGGCACTGGCATCATCGATGGTGCCGGCGGCGGCATCATCAAGAATGGCAGCGGCCCGGTGACCCTCGGCGGCAGCAATACTTTCAGCGGCCCGGTCGCCGTCAATCAAGGGCGCTTGTTGCTTGGATCGCAACGGGCGCTCGGCTACACCTCGGGAGTGACCGTGGCGAGTGGTGCCACGCTAGACGTCAACGGGCAAGCCCTGATCGCCGTTTCGCGCGTGTTCGACGTCAGCATCGCGGGCAGCGGTGATGGCTCGGGACCGGCGCTCACCAATAGCGGCGCGGCCATCGCCTTTACCGGCAGTGCTGCTTCCGGGATCCGCAACATCACGCTCACCGCCGACGCCACGCTCGGCGGGGCATCAGGCAAGAACTTTGACATCGGTGGGCTCGGCGTGATTGATGGCGGTGGTTTCACCCTGACCAAGATGGGGGCGAACGCGGTGACGATTCTTGGTGTCGTTAGGAATCTCAACACCGTGGTCGCGGAAGGAACCCTGACATCCTACAACACGGAAGGTTTCGGAACCAACCTGAGGATCATGAACGGCGCCACCGCGCAAAGCGGATCTTCGGGCCTCTATTCGTCGAATGTGACCCTTGAATCGGGCGGCAGGCTGGAACTCGGCACAGGATCGGAAAACATCTGGACGGGCACAATCAGCGCATTGGGAGACGTGGTTCTATCGAATCTGAATACGAACACGACCAACCTTGTCGTCGTCCAGGGTTTCGCCATCCCCGGCAATCTATCGATAGCCGGCGGCGGCTCCTCCACGCTGCTGGGCAGTGTGCCGGTGACGGGATCTATCAGCATCACCGCAGGCGGCACTTTCCGGCTGGGAAATGGCGGCACCGGCGGCTCGATTGGCACGAGCGCGCCGATCTCAATGACCGGGACAGTTGCGGCCCTGCTGTTCAACCGCAGTGACAGCTTTGCGTTTCCCAACCTCATCAGCGGGGCCGGAGGCGTGACGAAGTGGGGTGCCGGAACCGTCACCTTGCAAGCCAGCAACAGCTATAGCGGCAACACCAACGTGTATGCAGGGACGCTGATCGTCAATGGCACGCAAACCGGCCTAAGCTTCACCACCGTCAACGCCGGAACCACGCTCGGCGGCACCGGCACCCTGCCGGGAGCCACCACCGTTGCCATCGGCGGCACCCTCGCCCCGGGAGCCTCCATCGGTACGCTCACGCTCGGTTCCGCCGGCAAGACCACCACCATCAACGGCACCCTGCGCGTCGAATACGATGGCGCAGCCACCCAGGCGACCGACCTGCTGGCGGCCAACGGTCCGCTGACGCTGGGTGCCACCTCGATCCTCGGCTTCAACGCCATTGGCACCGCGCTGAGCGCAGCGGCCTATGTGATTGCAAGCTATGCCGCGCCGCTCACCGGCACCTTCGGCACGGTGACGGATCTGCCGCCAGGCTACAAGCTGGTGTACAACTATGACAACGGCATCAACAGCAACAACATCGCGCTGGTCCAACTGCCCTTTGAGTCCTGGATCGGTAAATACTATCCGGGTGTCACCGATCCGGCGATTGTCGGTCCCGCCGCCGACCCGGATCACGACGGCGTCTCTAATCTGATAGAGAGCCAGCTCGGCACCAATCCCTCGGTGAGCAGCCCCGGGCTGTTGCTGGTTTCCTCCAGCGGGAATTCACTGACGTTCCAGCACAGTCGCGCCGATGTTCCGGTTGCGGGAGTCACTGTTAGCTACCAATGGTCCACCGATCTGGCATCCTGGCATGACTCTGGGGCAAGCGTCGGCGGCATCAGCGTGACCATCACCCCGAGCGTGCTGACGGACAATCCGTCGCCCGCCAGCGACGTGATCCAAGTGGTTGCCACGGTAAGCGGTGGCACCGCGTCCAAGGTGTTCGTGCGGCTGCGGGCGACGTATCCGTGACGACCTCGCCGGCGGCCTGCCGCCACGCGAAGCACGGCCCTGCTTGGCTGCCTATTGGCAAAACCGGCGGGCCGCCCAATACTGCTGACTTAGCGTACTCTGATCGGAAAACAGGCGTCCCGCCTGTGACGGAAGGCAGCGCGTCCCGCCTGTCTGCGCATGAAACGACAGGCTGGAAGCCCGTCGTCCATGACAGGCAGGATGCCAATCCTCCCGCTAAGTCAGCAGTATTGGGCGTCACGCCGCTTTGAGCCAACAAACTTGCAATTGAAAGGGCTGGGTCCGAAACAGCGTCTTGTCTCAGGACCGTGCCTGCCTTGTCGGTGGCCTGTTGCCATTTGGCTGCTGACAGAAATGCCGTCCCACCCCACGCCCCGATCCATGAAACCGCTGCCTATCCTGCTCACCTCGCTGCTCGCCGCACTGCTTGCCGCGCCGACTGTTTTTGCCGCACCGAAGCCCAACATCGTGGTCATTCTCGTCGATGACATGGGATGGTCGGACATCGGTTGCTACGGCGGCGAGATCAGCACGCCCAACCTCAACCGGCTCGCCAGCGAGGGCGTCCGCTTCACCCAGTTTTACAACACCGCCCGCTGCTGCCCGACCCGGGCCTCACTGCTGACCGGTCTCTATCCGCATCAGGCGGGCGTGGGCCACATGACCGAGGAGCACAAGGACGCTGCGGGCAAAACCTACCCGGGCTACTCCGGCCGCCTCAACGACTCCTGCGTGACCATCGCCGAAGTGCTCGGTCAGGCCGGGTACTTCACGGCGATGACCGGCAAATGGCACGTCGGCCAGAACTTCGGGGTGCGGCCGGAGGAACGCGGGTTCCAGCGCAATCTGACTGCCGCCAGCGGTGGCTTCTATTTCAATGACTCTCCGAAAACGCAGTTGTTTTTCAATGGCAAGGACGTCGGCAGAACCGATGAGCCGCTGCCCAAGACATGGTATTCGGCCGACTTGTGGACCCAGTTCGGCCTCAATTTCGTCGACGAGGCGATCGCCGCCAAGAAGCCGTTTTTCCTCTACCTCGCCCACAACGCGCCGCATTTTCCGCTGCAAGCGCCAGCTGAGGACATTGCCCGCTGGCGCGGCAAGTTCATGGCTGGTTGGGACAAGCTGCGCGAGGACCGCTACCGCCGCCAAATCGCTGCCGGGCTCATCGACGCCAAGTGGCCGCTATCGCCCCGTCTGGCCGAGGTTCCGGCCTGGGACAGTCTCACGCCGGCCCAACAAGACCGCTACGATAACATCATGGCGATCTACGCCGCCGTCGTCGAGCGCATGGACCGCGCGGTCGGCGATTTGGTCAACGGCCTGAAAGCGCGCGGCCAGCTCGACAACACGCTGATCCTTTTCCTCAGCGACAACGGCGGCAACGCTGAATCCGGCGTCCCCGGCCGCTTGGAGGGCAGCCACCCCGGCGACGCCCAATCCGATGTTTTCGTCGGCCAGTGCTGGGCCACCCTCAACAACACGCCGTTCACCCGCTACAAACACTACACCGACGAGGGCGGCATCTCCACCCCACTCATCGCCCATTGGCCGCAGGGCATCCAGAGCGAGCGCCGCGGCACCCTCGAAAAACAGCCCGGCCACCTCGTCGATATCCTCGCCACTTGCGTCGATGTCGCCGGCGCGGAGTATCCGCTTGAGTTCAAGGGGAAACCCATCAAGCCCCGCGAAGGCGTCAGCCTGGTGCCCGCCTTCGCTGGCCAGCCGCTCGCTCGCAGCCAGCCGTTGTTTTGGGAACACGAGGGGAACCGCGCCATCCGCGATGATAACTGGAAACTCGTCGCCCTCGAAAATAAACCCTGGCGACTCTACAACCTGACCGCCGACCGCAGCGAACAAGCCGACCTCGCCGCCGCCCGGCCCGACCTCGTCAAGACCCTCGCGCAAAAATGGGACACCTGGGCGGCCCGCGCCAACGTGCTTCCCCTCGGGGCCTGGCGCGCCAACGAAGCAAAGGCCAAGGCCAACCCCAAGACCCGCTTCGAGCTCAAACCGGGCGAGCACCTCGAATCCGCCGCCGCCCCGCACGTCGCGAACCGGGCGTTCACCG
This sequence comes from Akkermansiaceae bacterium, assembly GCA_903908495.1. Classification (GTDB taxonomy): domain Bacteria; phylum Verrucomicrobiota; class Verrucomicrobiia; order Verrucomicrobiales; family Akkermansiaceae; genus Luteolibacter. The sequence continues at coordinate 346 of CAIVSK010000130.1, read as the reverse complement.
TCACCGCCAAGTTCGAAGCGTCCGCCAAGGACGGCGTCATCCTCGCCCACGGCGGTGTCACCAACGGCTACTCGCTTTCCATCCATCAGGGGAAACTCACGTTCCTCGTCCGCAGTTCCGGGCATGCCAGTCAGGTGGCCCTGCCGGCCAGCCTCAGCGGTGAGTGCAGCGCCATCGCCAAGCTCGCGACCGATGGCGGGATGTCACTTGCGGTGGGCGACGAAATTGCCACCGCCAAGCGCGACGGCCCGATCAAGGGCCAACCGAAAGATGGCCTCGACGTCGGCACCGACAGTGGTGCCGTCGTAGGCCCTTACACCACGGTCATTCCCTACCCGGGTAAAAT
>CAIVSK010000129.1 GCA_903908495.1 Akkermansiaceae bacterium | reverse complement strand
AGGACGCCCGCCGCCAAGTTCAGACCTCACTAAACGCTCTCGTTCTTGACCGGAGATGTCAGCAAGTCCAATTCCTTGAAGTTGCGCCAACTCACGGACCACGGGCAACCGGCCACGGGCAACCGGCCCACATTCCACCGTCCTGACCCACAACTTGCGGGCGCAGAACAGGCCGCCTTGGGCGTCTTCCCGCAGTGCCCGCGCGCCGCTCGTTCGTTTCGGCCCGAACTGCCCGCGAAACTGCGCAAACACCCCGTCCACCGCCGGGTCCAGGGCTGTCGGGTCAGGGCTTGCAAAATCCGCAGACTTTGCTAGCCTACAGGCATGAACTTTCAATTCCTAGTTCTCGCGCAGCAGTCGATGCCCCACATCAGCGCCACCTATTGGATCATTATTGGCGTCTCGATGTTGGTGAGCATTCTCATCAGCAGCACGCTCAAGCGCCGTTTCAACGAGTATTCGCAGATCCCGTTCCGGCTCTCAGGCGCGCAGGTCGCCGAGACCATGCTGCGCCAGAACGGCATCACCGACGTCAAGGTCATCAGCACCCCGGGCCAACTCACCGACCACTACGATCCAACCAGCAAGACGGTCAATTTGAGCGAAGGCGTCTACGCTGGCCACTCGGTGGCTGCCGCTGCGGTGGCGGCCCACGAATGCGGCCACGCGGTCCAACACCAACAAGCCTACGCGTGGCTGACATTGCGCTCGCAGATGGTGCCAGCCGTCCAATTTTCCACCAGCATTCTCAACTACATCATGATGCTGAGTCTCTTCGGGATGATGTATTTCGGGCCGACCATGCTGTGGATCTACATCGCCTTGTTCGGGGTGACCACCCTGTTTTCCTTCGTTACGCTGCCGGTCGAGCTGGACGCCAGTCGGCGCGCCTTGGTGTGGCTTGAAGGCAGCGGCCTGGCCGCCAGCATGGAACACGAAAAGGCCAAAAACGCGCTGTTCTGGGCCGCCATGACCTATGTAGCGGCCGCGCTGGGCTCGCTCGCCCAGCTCCTCTATTTCCTGTCAATGGCCCTCGGCCGCAGGGACTGAAGCGGCCCCGATTGAGATTGTTCAAGCGATGGCGAGGCGGTGGCTGTCGGCGGCCGAGGGGGATGCCGGGAGCGGATCGTTCCAGGCGAGTTCCAGCGCGTGGAAGCGGCCGCCGAGTTGCGCGGGGTGGGTCAGCATGGCGAATTGGCGCAGCAATTCGGCATCGGGTCGGCCCTCCATGGCCAGCAGCCATTCGCGAGCGACCTGCGTGAGCCATGAGCCTTGGTTGCGGAACAACAACGGCCGACAGCCCAACGCGATGGCCGATTCTGCCACAGCGGTGAAATCCACGTGCGCGGTGATGTCGATTTCGCCGGGCGCGTGTAGCGGATCGTCCGCAGCGCGGTGTCGGGAAAATGTCCGCAACGTCCCTTGTTGGCGGGCCGGGTGGTAGTACTCGGGCCGCGCAAACCCGTAGTCGAGCCACAGCAGCAGGCCGGAGGACAAGCTAGCCAGCAGGGGTGCCAAAAACCCGCCGAAGCCGGTCCGCAGCTCGCTGCGGTAGCCGAGCGGAAAGCCGCCGCCCAGCGGGGCCAGCGCGGCGAGTTGCGCCGGGTCGGTCACCGGCAGCACGCTGTCCCAACAAAACCGTCGGTCCGCAGCGCAGCCGACCCGGCAAAGGTGCCAGCCATCGGCCTGCCACTCGACCACGTGGCAGGGCAGCGCATCGAGCACTTCGTTGCCGAAGGCGATGCCGGGCAATGGCTGTGAAGCGAGCTCCGCCGGGTCTGCCAACAATCGGACGCATGCCGCGAACGGCTGCAGGGTTTCGCGTTGGGCGGCTTGCAGGCGGGGCAGCGGTTCGGCGATGGCATATTCCAGGCCGGCCACAGCGGCCGGACTGAGCTGCCACAGGGCTGCGAGAATGTCCGCGGCCAGCGTGCCATCGTGGGCGCCACTCTCGATGATGCGCCAATATTGCGGGCATCCGGCTTCCTGCCACCAGCGCACAAAGCGCCGCGCCAGCAAGGAGCCAAACAACGGACCCACGCTCACGCTGGTGAAAAAATCCCCGCCGCGGCCGACTTGGCGGGCTTGGCGGGCGTAGTAGCCGGATTCCGGGTGGTATAACGCGGCGGCCATGAACCCGGAGAAATCCAGCGGTCCCTCCACCGCGATGCGATTCCGCAGCAAACGCTCCAACGTGGGGGTTGCGGAATCGGCTGCCATCGTATAAACCTTGTCTAGCGTTGCCGCGGAAAAAAGCGGTGATGAGTGGCAATCTGGCATGGCGATCAATCCGAACAGGCCCCGAAACATCCGCAAGAAGCGGCGCTTTTACAAGCGCAAAGGCTTCTGGCTGACCTTGTTCCTCGGCACCCTGATCCTCGGCGCGGCCACCGCCGGCATCGGATATGTGGTGGCCGAGCGCTACACCCGCGAGTACCGCCAACGGGCCGCCACCTATGACTTGGACAGCATCAACGTGCTGGAGGTGCCCAGCATCATCCTCGATCGCAACGACAAGGAAATCGGTCGCATCTTCGTCCAGAACCGCTCCATCATCCCGATCAGCGAGGTCCCGAAAATCCTCATCGATGCATTGTGCGCCGGCGAAGACTCGCGGTTTTTCACCCACAAAGGGGTGGATTACATAGGCATCCTGCGGGCTGCCAAGCTCAACCTGCAGGGGTCACGCCAAGGAGCCAGCACCATCACCCAGCAACTCGCCCGCAACGCTTACAACCTCAAGGATGAGGCTGAGCTGCGCAAAGAGAGCACCGTGCAGCGCAAGCTCGTCGAGGGGTTCCTCGCCATGCGCATCGAACACCACTTCAATAAGCAGCAGATCCTCGAGTTCTATCTGAACCGCATTTACTTCGGCAGCGGGTTCCACGGCATTCGTTCCGCCGCGCTGGGCTACTTCGGCAAGGAGCCCAAGGACCTCAGCGTCGGCGAGTGCGCCTCGCTGGTGACCCTCATCAAAAACCCCACCGGCCGCTCGCCGATCAACGCCCCGGAAGTCAACCGCGAAGGCCGCAATTACGTGCTGGGACGGATGGTCGAGGAGAAGTCCCTCACCGCCAAGGAAGCCGAACGCTGCAAGGCCCTGCCACTCAAACTCAATCCCCAACCGCTGCGCCGCGGCACCTCCCACCTCTACGAGCGCATCGCCGAAGCCGTGGCCCAAGCGCTCGGCGATGATGCGCTGGCTGCCGGCGGATTTAAAATCCACACCACCATTTTGAAGGAGGCGCAGGACGCGGCCGAGCAATCCCTGTTAGAATCGCTGGCGCGCGCCGAAGTCCAACCCGGTTACGCGCACCCGAAATACGCCGACTACCGGAAGGGATCCAGCGAGCCGCCGGAATACCTGCAGGGCGCGGTGTTGATGGTGGATCATGAAAGTGGCGAGGTGCTGGCCCACGTTGGCGGGCGGGACTACGCGCAGGCCCCGTACGACTTCATCGAGTCCGGCAAGCGGCCGTTAGGTACCGCGTTTTTCCCGTTTTTGTATGCCGCCGGGCTGAGCGGCACGCAGACCCCGGCCACATTGGTGGAGGATGAGGCGATGGACAACCGGGCGGTAATGGTGGGTGGGCGTGAAGGGATTTTGGGCGAATGGGGGATGGAGACGGCCGCCCCCCCATATTACGGCAAAATCACCGCCCGCCGCGCCTTTGAAAGCTCGAAAATCGCCGCCACCGTGCGCTTCGGCAGCTTGGTCGGCCTGCAACGCATCGCCCAGACCGGTGTGGCCTTCGGTTTGCCCATGGAACACGCCGAGTTGCTCCAGCGGCTGTGCGTCGGCTGGGAGGAGGCATCGATGAAACAAGCGGTCAGCGCCATCGCCGCGTTTGGCCGCGGCGGCAAGACCGGCCCCGCCAAACTCGTCTATCTGGACCGGGTGGAGGACGCCCAGGGCATCGTCAAATATCGCCACGAATATGCCGCCGTGGTGTCGCCGCAGGCGGTCGATGCCGCCACTGCCTGGCAAATCCACAGCATGATGGTCGGCTCGTGTGTGCGTGGCAGTGCCGCCGGGGCCTTCGACGCGTTGTTGGAAAAGCCGTTTCCGGGAGCGGGCAAAGGTGGCAGCACCTATGATTTCTCCGATACCTGGTTTCTAGGGTACAACAAGCGGGTCACCTGTGGCGTGTGGACCGGGTTTTTGCAAGCCGGGGGCGGACCGATCTATGCGGGGGCGTTCAGCCGCGACCTGGCGCTGCCCGTGTGGCAGGCGGCGATGAATGCGGCCGCGCCTGCATTTGGCGGCGGCGAAATCGCCCCGCCGGTCAATTTGGTGGAAGTGCCGGTGTGCAGTGTGTCGGGCCAGCGCTCGACCCAATTTTGCCAGGAGATGGCGGAAGACAAGGCCACTGGCAAGCTACGCTCACGCTCCACATCGGTGATCGAATCGTTCCGCCGCGGCACCGAATCGCAGGCATTTTGCAGCGTGCATTCCGGCACCTCCAATGATGGCCTCACCGCGCTGGTCAGCCAGCCCGCGCTCGATGTGGCGCCCGTCGTCCCCACTGAACCCTTCGTCATCGGCGACGACCCCTACCATGCCGAAGTCCCAAGCTCTGCGGCCGTCTCCCGGGATGCCGGCCTGATCCGCCGCCGCACCAACGTGCTCGATAGCCTCGACGTCGGCGACGGCGATGAGAAAATCAATCTCCCTCCACCCGCCCGTCTGCGCATCGAAGAGGACTAGGTGGCCCTCACATCACCAGCGCGATCTGTTCGCCGGGGCCGTGCACCCCTTCTATCAAAATCCCCTCCACGTCGGCGGTTTTCGATGGGCCGGTGACCCAGATGATGTTGGGCGAATTGCCCAGGGCGGCCAGCGCGTCGGCAATCGTGCGGTGGATGGTCCCGCGCTCCAACACCGCCACGTGAACCCACGGCGACAACGCGGCCAAGCGCCGCGAGGTGGCATCGTCATCGAGAATGAGCGTGCCGGACTCCGCAATGGCACCGCTGGCGCGGGTGATGCCGAATTGATAGTCATCATACCGGCTGCGTTCGTAGGTGGTTTCCACAGTCAGGCCGGCGGCTGCAAGCGGGACGCCGATACGCTCGTACAGCGCCGGATCGCAATACCCGCGGGTCTGCCCGGACTCCGTTAGAAACGCCGCCAGTTCCGCGACGGACTGCATGCTGCGGCCATTGACGGCCGCCAGGTTTCTGCAAAAGACCTCGAACAGATCCCGCCCCGCGAGTTTCGGTGCGGAGTGGGTGATGGCGGCGTCATAATCCGGGCGCGGTGCCTTGGTTTTCAAAGCGGAGGTGGCGGCGGCGATATTCTTGAGGATGGCGGCGCGGGACATGGGATGGGAGTTGCCGGTTATTGGTTATTTGTGATCAGGAAGAAAGACACAAGACTTTGAGACTGAAGACAAGAAGGAGCTAATCAATCTAATCTTCTGTCTGGGAGCGCAGCGTTCTTCAAGTTTTCTGTCTTCTTCCTTGTCTTCATCCACTTGCGGAACTCGCCGCCTTTGGATGGAGGCAGGGTGCGTTGGCCCAGCCAATCCTGGAGCGGCTTGATCGGGGCGACTTCGAGCGGCAGGTGGTTCATCACTTTGGACATCACCATTGCGCTGCGCCACAGGTTGGGAGAGGTGGCGAGGGCGGCGAAGGGGGCCATCGGCAGGGCGGCGGGCGAGGGGACTGATTCCCGTTTGGCCTTGTCCCGCAAGCGCAGCAGCAAGTCGGGAATGGGGATGTTGACCGGGCACACCTCCTTGCAGGCACCGCACAGGGTCGAGGCTTTCGGCAGGTCGGCAAACTCGGGAAACCGGTCGCCGAACAACAGTGGCGAGAGCACCGCCCCGATCGGCCCGCCGTAGGGCGAGCGATAGGCGTGACCCGACGCCTGGCGATAGATCGGGCACACGTTCTGGCAGGCGCCGCAACGGATGCAACGGAGGATTTCCCGGCAGTTGGAGGCCAGCACGTTGCTGCGGCCGTTGTCGAGAAACACCACGTGCATGTGCTCAGGCCCGTCCGGTTGGGTGGCCGAGCGAGCTCCGTTGATGAATTCGGTATACACGGTGAGCTGCTGGCCTGTGGCCGAGCGACCTAGCAAGTTAAGAAAGACCGCGAGGTCCTTCTCGCCGGGGATGAGCTTTTCAATGCCGACCAGTGCGATGTGCACGGGCACGGGGGCCAGCCCGAAGCGAGAGTTACCCTCGTTGGTGACGACCACGAGGCGGCCGCTATCTGCGCAGAGGAAGTTCGCGCCGGTGATGCACGCCTGGGCATCCATGTATTTTTTCCGCAGAAACACGCGGGCGCGGCGGGTGATGGTTTGCGGATCATCGTTGTAATCGCTTGCCACCCCTTCGCGCAAAAACGTTTCGGCGATGCCACGGCGGTTCTTGTGAATGATCGGCTTGACGATGTGCGACGGGATATCGTCGTCAAGTTGGATGATGAATTCGCCGAGGTCGCTCTCCAGGCACTCCACGCCGTTTTCGCTGAGAAAGGCATTGAGGTGGATCTCCTCCGCTGCCATCGACTTTGATTTGGTTAGGCGGGTGACCTGCGCCTCGCGCAGGATCGAGAGGATCGTTTGGCGGGCGTCCTCATCGGTCTCGGCGAAGTGGACCTGCACGCCGCGCGCGGTGAGTGCTTGTTCCGCCAGCTGCAGGTAGTCGCCGAGGTGGTGCAGCGTGTGGTCCTTGATGGCACCGGCCAACTGCCGCAGCGCGTCCGGATCGGCATAGTCCTTGTGCAGCACCTGATAGCGTTTTTCCGTGCCCGACGCCGACCCGTTGAGCACCGATGCCTGCTTCTCGTCGGAAATCTGGCGCGCGTAGTCGTCAATGAGCTGGGTGCCGAACATGGGGGGAGGGGGTCGGTGAGAAAGTGAAAAAGTGAACACGCGGGGGAGCCTCGGCCTGTTTGCGAGAACGCACGCAAGCTGCACCGGAACCCGGTGAAATTAAAGCGAAATCTAGCCCGCTGTTGATTTCGAGGGCGGCGGCAGGGTGCCCGCGCCCCCGTGGTCCGGGCGTCCTGCCCGGATTCCAACATCTCCGTTCACTTTCACCTGCCGGGTGGTCCGCCTTCCGAATTTCGCTACTTCTTGTTTTTAAGTCCGCCATCTCACCCCGCAAGAAACGCGTCGATGGCGGCCCGCGGAATCCGATAGGCACTGCCGATCTTCTTGCCTTTCAAGTCCCCGGCGTCGATGGCGGCGATCACATCGGCCTCGCTCACACCTAACACCTCGGCCGCCTGCGCGGGGCTGAGCAGTTCCGGGATGGCGGCGGCGGCAGCGGCGACTGGTGCGGCAGCGGCGGCGGGTTGTTGGATTTGTTTGACCATTTCCTGGGCCATGCCGAAGCCCATGGCCATTTGAGCGGGCATGGCGGCCGCACCGCCGTCGCCGCCCTGGGTCATGGATTCGGCGAGTTGGAATTTCACGTAATCGTTGAGATTGCCGAGCACGCCCATGCTCGAGCGCTTGTCGATGGCCGCTTCCACCTCGGGCGGCACCGAGACATTTTCCAACAGGAAGCTGGTGATTTCGATGCCGTACTTGGTGCTGACCTGCGGGTTGATGAGCGGCAACAAGGCGTCGCCCAGTTCGGAGTAGCGCGCGGCGACGTCGAGGGCGGGCACCCCGGCGGAGGCCAGCGCGTCGCTGAACACGCTGACGATGCGCGAACGCATGGTTTCAGCGAACTTGTCGAGACGCAGGTGCTGGTCGGTGCCGACGATTTCCCTGAGAAACACCGGGGCATCGGTGATTCTGAAGTCGAAGGTGCCGAACGCGCGCAACCGCACCACGCCGAAGTCCTTGTCGCGCAGCATGATCGGATTGGGCGTGCCCCACTTGTTGCCGGTGAACAGCCGCGTGGTGATGAAATACACGTCCGCCTTGAACGGCGATTCGAACCCGTATTTCCAGCCTTTCAAGCGGTTGAGCACCGGGATGTTGTCGGTGACCAGCGAGTGCTTGCCGGGGCCGAAGCAATCGCCGTATTGCCCTAGATAGACGAACTGCGCCGCCTGGCTCTCGCGCACAATGAGTTGCGCGCCATTCTTGATCGACTTGTCCTGATCCGGAAAACGCCACGAGAGCGTGTCGCGCGAATCGTCTTGGAATTCGATGATTTCAAGCAGTTCGCCTTTGATGAAACTCATGATGCTCATGGTGATAATGGGGGGTGGGTGCTGGCTGCAACCTAGCAGTGGCGGGGAATTGAACAAGCGCAAAGGGCGGGATTTTTTGGCGAACCACGGGGGCGCGCGGCCGCCCGCCGGTTGGTCGATTCCCGATTCCCCACATCACGGCGAGCAGGGTGCCGATGATGAGCAGGTGGCGCTTGGCGGTGGGCGGCATGGCGGATTAGCTGGAATTCCCCCCTGCCGCAAGCCGGTCCGTGGCGAGCCTTGGAGGAGTTCGCTGCCGGTTCTCCCTCCCGCACCAGGGCATCGGAACGTTCCGCGCCCAATCCCGCGGGGGAACGCCGCCGGCAGGAATCCATCTCACTCGCGGTGCAAAAGTGGTATGAGGAACTGCTGGTGAAGCAACCCCTTCTCTCCCGTTCTCCGATCCCCATTTTTGCTCTTTCATGCACGCATGTCAGCGGCGCGGCACCGGTGATGCCGGAGACCTCGTGTAGCACTGCGACGAAATATCCGGGCCGGGCGAACAATTCGTCTTTTCATCCACGCCGCATCGTTCATGCTGCCGCCATGAAGATCGTGTTTCTCTGGCTCTTGGCACCTTGGACAGCCAAGGTGCAACTCTATGCGGGTGATCCAGTCTGAAGTGTCTTTGCAGCTATTCAAATTAAACCCTACTTTCCGACACGGAACCACTATCGATGAACCTTTTGCCGTGCAGCAAGCTGATATCCAACGTCCTGTTAACTGTCACCCTATCCATCTTGATGCTGGCTGTCAGGTGCCATGCCGTGGCTGGGGATATGATTGATGTCGACTTGAAATCCACCATTGTCTCCTCCTTTCAGGGGATCGGCATTCAATGGGATCCATACTCATATCAACCTGCGCCAAAAGAATGGAAGCTAATCCTCGCGCGACTCGATCGTTGCAAGCCGGGATATTTCCGTGTTTGCCACTCGGCGAACAGTTATTGCCTGGGATTCGATGATAAAGGTAATCCCATCTATGTGTGGGATGAAAGCCGGAAATCTAATAAAGAGGCAGCTCGATCACTGGATCAGCTATACGCCATTCTGGATTATGCGCAATCCCGCAATGTGGATGTCATCCTTGGTGAATGGGGGCCTCCGAGAGTCGGCAGCGTCCAGCTTAGTTCAGAGGATCCGCGATGGGGCCGTATCATGGCGGATTTCATCAAGCATCTAATCCAGGTTAAGCGATATACAGTTATTAAATACATCAACTATGTTAACGAGCCGAACGGAGATTGGTCGGGCAATAAGAGTTATGGGACGTGGACGCAGGGAATCAAGTATCTGCACAAAGAGCTCAAAGCGCGTGAACTGGACAAATGGGTCCACATCATCGGTCCGGATACCACCGGCAATACCGATTGGATGGAGCCCTTCACCTGGCTCGACCTTGTGGCAAAGGATATTCCGGGGATGATCGGAGCATACGACCTGCACTGGTACGCTCAGGATAAGGAGGTGCTGGAAGGCAAAATGGAGACGTTATTGCGCGAGAAGCGTGAATGGGTGCTCAAGACCGATCCCGATGCGCGCAATAAGCCAATGTTCATGGGCGAATCCGGTCTTATCACCGGACGCGTTAACGGCGACCAGCAACCGCGCGTGCGATCCTTTGAATACGGCGTGATGATGGCCGATTATACCGCTCAGGTTGGACGGGCAGGTTGGATGGGGGTGATGGCATGGGACTGTGACGATGCGATGCACACCAACAAAGAACACATTCCCGTTCCCAACGACCTCACCCTCAAATTATGGGGGTTCTGGAATACCCAGGGCAGCATGATGGGCAAGCCTGAAGAGGAGCTTCCTCGACCCTGGTTCTACACCTGGACGCTGATGTCCAGGCTCTTCCCACGTGGTTCGATCATTGTGAAGGCCGGTAGCCCGGAGATGCCCCGCTTCCGGGTTCTGGTCGGCACAGATGCCGGGCATAAGCAGATCAGCATGATGCTGGTAAACAATGCAGATGAAAATCGAACGGTCACGGTGAAAGTCCCGGGCTTTAAAACCACCCGGCTATCGCGCTACAATTACTTTGATAACGACCGCCCGGTTGGACCCGATAACATCCCGCTGCCCAAAGAGCCGATGCTCCGGGCAAACCTTGAACAGGGCGTGCAGGTTACTCTGCCATCTCGTGGTGTGGTTTTCCTGACCAACAAAGAAATATCCCTGAAAGACAACCATTGAGTCATCTCGCTGCGCAGGTGCGGTCCCTGCCACTGACCTGCGCTCACAGAGCATGAATTTTCTGGATTTGTCGCGTCAACACGGCAGGCTGTGCGCGCCTCCACGGGGAGTGGCATTGCCCGGCTTATGAGAAATCGAGTGTTTCATCGCATCGTCCTTGCAGCGTCATTTCTTGCCGTGACGTGGCTGTCGCACGCGGTGGCGCTGGCACAAGATATGACGCCGACGCCGGCACCGGTGCCGGGCTTGGTGACGACCCGGCACATTGCCAAGGTTGCGCGGAACCCGATCTACGGCCAGCGTCCGTTGACCGTGGAGTGCTACGCGCGGATGAAGAGCCGGGCAGCCTATAACATTCTACTTTCCTATGAGCCGAAGAGTTCCTGCGGCCACTGGGAATTGTTCTCGACGCCCACGAGCGGATTGCTACAGGCCTATCTGCCAGGTTGCCAGCCTGACAGCATCCAGACGAATTCACGGATGACCGACGGCAACTGGCATCATTTCGCGCTGGTGCTCGAGGAGCAACGCGGACGGCTATTCGTCGATGGCGTGCTGGCAGGCGAACAGGCTCTCGCCCGGCGCAGCGAGAAGCGCGAGGCCGGACCGTTGGTCATCGGCGCGCTGGATCACAACGCGCTCGATAGTGACGGCGAAATCCTGTGGGTGCGGATTTCCAACGTGGCGCGCGACATCAGTCGGACGTCGGCCGCAGTGCCGGTCGTGGACGCCGCCACCATCGGACTTTGGCGCTTTGATCAAGGGCTTGCCGGCAAAGTTCCCGACCTGTCCGGCCCGCAGGGTGAGGCCGTGCTAGAGCCGGTGCCGCGCGCGAGCCTGGAGACGGGCATCTGGCCGAACCGGATGCAGGGCGGCATGTCCACCGGGTTTCAACCGATGCCGCCCGCCAAGGATGTGACCGCCGAGCGCCGCTTGCTGGGCAAGATCATCACTGAGGTTGGCTTGCAATCGATCGCTGGCACCGGACCGCGGGATGGAGTGCTGCGGTACTGGCTCGCCGATTATGAAAATCTGCGCCGCGATTGCTTCGCGAACGGTGCCTTGGAGTACCCTCAATCGCGTCCGCAGTTCGGCAATTCGAGGGATCGGGTTGCCGCAGAATCTTATGATAAACATGCCTTGGTCTGGCCGTCGGACGGCGGCCCGCTGGGCACTGCGTTGCGGCGCACGGGGGCCCTGCTGGATGGGTTGAACAAGGCCTATCCGTCACTGGATCTGGCGGCGCTGGCACATGACTTTGCCACGGTGAAAGCGCGGGCTGCGGCGCGGGTTACCGCGCCGGGCGCGCCCGCTGATGTTGCGCTCTATCTGGCGGTTTGCGCGCTGCGCCGCGAGATCGCGCTGCGCAATCCGTTGTTGGATTTTGACGGGATGATTTGTGTGGCGCGCGGCGTTTTCGAAGGGTCGGCCCGATCAAACCCGAGCACGGCAGATGTACAAGGCGGCCACGCCACCACTCAGTTTTTCGGCTTCAACGCTCTGCCCGGCGGCGGGCTATACACGCTCAAGGATTTCAAAACATCGCCGCGCTTTGTCAATATTCTGGAGAATGCCATCGTGTGCAACGGTCGGCTCAAAGGGCAGAAGCTCGATCATGGCGCGTTTGCCACGCCGGATTTGTCATTCGACGGACGCGAGATTGTCTTCGCGTGGACGGCCAACAGCGAGCACAAGTGGGTTTATGCGGCGCACACCGTGTTCCACTTGTTCAAGGTCAACTCGGATGGCACGGGCCTGACCCAGCTGACCGACGGTGATGTGGATGACTTCGATCCCTGCTGGCTCCCGAACGGGCGCATCGCCTTCATCTCGGAACGCCGTGGCGGCTTCATCCGCTGCTTTGCTGACTTGCAAGTCCGCAACTACACGCTTTTCTCGATGCAGGCCGGCGGGTCTGACATCGTACCGCTGAGCTACTACGAAACTTCCGAATGGAACCCGAGCGTGAACAATGACGGCAAACTTGTCTATACCCGCTGGGATTACACCGACCGGGAGAACTGCCTGGGCACGCGCTTTTGGATCTGCGGTCCGGATGGCACGGATCCGCGGGCACCTCACGGCAACTATCCCAAGCCCTATCACACGTTTCCGGGATTTGAGCGCTGGCAGGGCGGCGGTCAGGATATCCGCGTCGGCACTCCGTTGGTCGAGATGGGCATCCGAGCGATTCCCAATTCACCCCGCTACGTGTTCACCGGCGCGCCACATCACGGCGAAATCTACGGCTCCATCGGGTTGCTAGATATCAGCCAGCCCGACGATGGCCATATGTCGCAGGTGAAGCGGTTTACGCCGGACGAGCCGTTTCCCGAGACCGAACTGCCGGCGCGCGGACACTACAAATATGGCACGCCATGGCCGCTGAGCGAGGACTTCATGCTCTGCAACGCCTGGGAAGACCTGGTCCTGCTAGACCGCTTCGGGAACAAGGAACTGCTGGCGGAACACGCGCTGTTGCCCTGCGTGCAGGATGAGCGTTTGCGCATCATCGACCCGATTCCGCTTCGCGCCCGTCCCACTCCGCCGGTGATTCCCACCCGCACCTCGCAGGATGGCCAACCCGCCACCAAGCGTCCCGCGACCATCGCTGTGATGAACGTTTGTGATTCCGATCTGCCGTTCCCGCCGGATGTGAAAATCAAGTGGTTGCGCGTCACGCAGAACATCCTCAAGGAAAACCATCAGATCGGCTTGCCGATGATCGGTTATGAACGCGAAAACACACCGCGCATTCCGCTGGGAATCGTGCCGGTGGAGGAGGATGGCAGCGTGTATCTCGAAGCACCGGTGGCCAAGGAACTCATCTTCCAGGTGCTCGACGAGAATTTTCGCGCAGTGCAATCGATGCGTTCGGTTGTCTTCGCTCATCCGGGCGAACAGATGCAATGCCTGGGCTGTCACGAAACAACCCGGCAAGCGCCCCGGCTCGCGCACCCGCCGCTGGCGATGCAGCATCCCCCGTCAAAACTTGTGCCGGAACTGGGCCGCATCGAACCGATCAGTTATTACCGGCAGATCAAACCCATCATTGAAACGACCTGCCTGCCGTGCCACACCAAGGAACACAAGGGACCGCAGGACATGAGCCATGAGGCGTTGCGCAACGATGCGTTCTGGTTCTCCGGCGCGATGGGGCTGGGAATGACCAGCGAGTACAGCGGCATCCACGGCGGATCCCGCACCGTCCCCGGCCGCTTTGGCGCGCGCTATTGTAAGCTTGGCACTGCGCTCACTAACGAGACCCACATCAATGCGGTGTCGGCCGAGGACCGCCACGTAATCATTCTCTGGCTCGATTCCAATTCGCCGCGCCTCGGTGCCTATGAGAACGAGGCTGCACAACTGCGCGGCGAACTCGTCTGGCCGGTGCTCGATGTCGATCCTCGCAATGTGCTGGGCACGGAAACCACCACGCCGACGCTGGCGCACAATTTCTGGCACGAGAATTCTCGCGGGCCATACGCGTGCCTGATCGCAGAGCACGCGCACGACCGGATCGCGCTGCTCGACGAGCGTGGCGAAGTCGTGTGGGACTATGCCGTGTCGCATCCGCAGGACGTCTGGATGCTGCCCAACGGCAATATCCTAACCACTTATAGCCAGGGCGTGCGCGAAGTGACCCGCGACAAGCAAATCGTCTGGGAATACAAGGCCAACGAACCTAACGAGATTCCGTGCTGCCAACCGCTGGCCGATGGCAATATCCTCATCGGCATCGTCGGCGAGTGCCGCTTGATCGAGGTCAACAGGCGCGGTGAAATCGTCCATGAACTGCGACTGACCACGGCTGAAAAAAATCCGCACGGGCAGTTCCGCATGTGCCGCAAGACTCCGGCAGGCAGTTATCTGGTGCCGTTCACCGCCGAAGGGGCGGTCCGCGAATTCGATGCCACCGGCAAACTTCTGCATGAATTCCCGCGCGAGGCCAGCCCCGTTGCCGCCTTGCGTCTCCCTAACGGCAACACGCTCATCTCCGCCGGCGGCGCGGTCACCGAATATGACCCGGCCGACCGCATCGTCTGGCGCGTGGATGGCGAATGGCTGCCGGATATTCAGATCGGGATACTCGCCGGCCTGCAGCGCCTGCCCAACGGCAATACCATCGTCTGCAACTGGAACACGCATGACACCGGCGAGCGACTCGGCGCACACATCTTCGAGCTGACGCCGGACAAACGCATCGTCTGGCAAATCACCGGCTCGCGGATCGGACAGGTTGCGCAGTGCCAGCTGCTCACGCCGGACTTTCACCTGCGCGAGGAAGCGATTACCCGGTGACCGACTCAATCTGGCCGCGTGCGGCGATCTTCCCTCCACCATCCACTATCTCCTGCCGTAGAGCGGTCCATAGGTTTGGCAGGCGCGGAAGTCGGCGGCCTCGAGGTTGGCGGTGCCAAAGGCGTTCCAGGCACTCGGCCGGAAAACGCGCGACTCATCGACATTGTGCATGTATACGGGGATGCGCAACATCGATGCGAGGGTGATATAGAGATGGCCCACGTGACCGCATGTCATCACGCAGTGGTTGGCTCCCCAGTTGTTCATCACATCATAGGCGCTGCGGAACGGGCCGCTGCCGTTGAGGATGGGAGCAAACCAAGTCGTCGGCCAGGTCGGGTTGGTGCGTTGGTCGAGGGCATCGTGGATATCATCTGGCAATGCGATGGTGTAGCCTTCGGCGAGCTGCAGGGCGGGCCCGAGTCCATCCACCAGGTTGAGCCGCAGCATGGTGGCGGGCATGCCGCCGCGGGTCCGGAAGCGCGTGCTCATGCCGCCGCCGGGGAAGTACTCGGAAATGGACGGATGCCAGGTGGTGGCCGCGAGGCATTTGGCCACTTCCTCATCGGTGATGTCCCAATGCGGTTTCATGACCGCTTGGCCGTTGGCATCGGTGCATTCGCCGCTGCCATCCAGGGCGGCGGCGCCGGAGTTGATGAGGTGAAGGATGCCGTCGCCCACCAACTCGTCGCTCAGGCGGCGGCCGGTGGCTTGTTCGATCGCGTCGAGGCTCCAGTAGGTGCGCAGGTCGGCGAAGATCTGCGCCGTGTTGGTTAGAAGCCAGCCGAACAACATGCCCGCGCCGTTGAGCGCGTCGTTTTCGGTGGCGACGATGTAGGGCGCGCGCTTGCCATTCCAATCGAACGACGAGGACAACACGGCTTCGAGGAAATCGCCGTTAGGGAAATGATCGGTCCATTGGCGTTGGCCTTGGAAGCCGGCGGCGATGGCATTGCGGCCGCGTGCCTGTTCCTTGAGGCCGACCGCGGCGAGTTGCGGGTTGCCGACCATCAGGTCGCGGGCGATGAGGGCCATCTTGACGTTGGTTTCCCATTCGGCGTCGAGTTGTTCGCGGGTGCGGGTGCCGGCCTCGCCGTTGTAGTCTGCGCCTTCCGGGCACTTGGCTTTGACCCAGGCCAGGGCGAGTTGGTATTCCGCTTGGTCGAACTGGCCCTTGTTGATGCGACCCACAAATTCCGTTAGGTCGATATCTTCCACGCGCATGCCGAAGTATTTTTCCCACAGTGCGTAATCGACCATTGAGCCGGCGATGCCCATCGAGGTGCCGCCCATCGACAGGTACGCCTTGCCGCGCATGAGGGCGACGGCCAGCCCGCAGCGGGCGAAGCTGAGGAGTTTATCGCGGACGTCGGCTGGAATGGCAGAATCACCGGCGGACTGCACGTCGCGGCCGTAGATGCCGAAAGCGGGCAGGCCTTTCTGGGTGTGGCCTGCGAGCACCGCGGCCAGATAGACCGCACCCGGCCGCTCGGCACCATTGAAGCCCCAAATCGCCTTGGGCAGCAGAGGGTCCATGTCCATCGTTTCCGAGCCGTAACACCAGCACGGCGTGACGGTCAATGACACGCCGACGTTGTCGCGGGCAAATTTCTCCGCGCAGGCGCAGGCTTCGGGCAGGCCGCCGATGCAGGTATCAGCGATCACGCACTCGACCGGCGAGCCATCCGGGTAGCGCAGCGAGGCACTGATCAACTCCGCGGCGCTGCGGGCCATGGCCATCGTTTGGTCTTCGAGTGATTCGCGGACGCCTCCGTAGCGGCCATCAATGGCAGGACGGATGCCGATTTTCGGGAAACTGGTGAACACGCTGTGGGTTTTGGTGGCCATGCGGGTTGAGTTTGACTCTGTGGCCACCAGCAAGCCATCACAAATTGAGAAATTTCCGTTGGCCCGCAGGGGGGATGTGGGGTGGTGGACTTGCTTTGGATGATTTTTGGCGCATCATGTCCGATGCACGATGCTGAGCGGGTGGCCATTTTGGGAGTGACGGGATTTGTCGGGCGCGGCTTGCCCGCGTTGTTGGCGGCAAGAGGGCTTAGCGTCACCGGGGTGAGCCGCTCGGGAAGCGGCCCCAACGCCGGAATCAAACACTGGCAAACGCCGGACTTCCTCGATCTTGCCGGCCATCGCGCGGTGATCAACCTGGCCGGCGAATCGGTCGCCCAGCGCTGGAGCCCCGCAGCGCGCCTACGTCTGCACGCCAGCCGGATCGAGGTGACCCACGCGGTGGTGGCTGCGATCCGGCGCCTGCCGGTGGCGGATCGCCCCGCCGTGTTGGTGAATGCCTCGGCCGTGGGCTATTACGGCGATGGCGGGGAGGCGGTTCTAGGTGAATCGGCGGGTCCAGGCAGCGGCTACCTGGCGGATTTGTGCCGTGAGTGGGAAGCGGCCGCGATGGAAGCCGAGTCGCTCGGGGTGCGGGTGGTGCGGCTGCGGCTGGGAGTGGTGTTAGGGCGCGGCGGGCTGGCCTATGAGCGCTTGCGGCGGGTATTCCGTTGCGGGATGGGTGGGCGCCTGGGTTCTGGGCGGCAATGGATGCCATGGATTCATCTCGACGATGTGCGGGCGGCCCTGGTGCATGCGGTGGTTTCTGATACATTGCGCGGCGCGGTCAACGCCACCGCTCCGGAACCGGCGCGCAACGCCGAATTCACCTGCCAATTGGCGGCGGCATTGCATCGCCCTGCCTTGCTGCCGGTCCCCGGCTTTGCGCTCAAACTCGCACTCGGCGGCTTCGGCACCTCATTATTAGATAGTCAACGGGTCCTGCCCGAGGCGCTGGTGGCGGACGGTTTCAGCTTCAAATTCCCCGATCTGACAAGCGCCCTGGGCAACCTTGTGGCACCCTTCACGCGGTGACGGGCCCGGGCTGGTGGTAATCTCAGTCGCTGCAGATCACGCGGAAGCCGACGTTGAAGACCTTTTGAAATTGGGGGTAGGGCAGCCGGTAAGCCGCAGAGCAGTGGTCGGGTCTGTCATACCATGAACCGCCCCGCGCCACCCGCTCGGGCCCCTCCTCGGAGTGGCCGGGGTAGGGCTGATAGACAGAGCGGGTCCATTCCGCAGCGTTGCCGTGCATGTCGCAGAGGCCCCATGGGTTGGCTTGGTAGCGGCCGACCGGGACGGTGACCAGACCGCCGTCATTGAAGCGGCCGTCATGCGGGATCCAATCATCATAACGGTTGGGGTTGACCATCGGACGCGCGGCTGAATAGTTATCTAACGAAGTGTCGGCGGCGAATTCCGCCAGCTTCATGTCGCCCAGATTGGCAAACGGCGAAAAGTCGGCGTCGGGGCCGCCCCACCAGAACGGGGTGGCGGCACCGGCGCGGCAGGCCCATTCCCATTGCATTTCGTCGGGCAGTGTGATGTGGCGGCCGGATTTTTGCGAGAACCAGCGGCAAAATCCCATCGCCTCGTCCCATGACACCCGCACCGCGGGTTGGTCGGGTTGGTCCTGGTCGTAACCGAGCGCGCCGAATTGATAGCCGTGGCGGTCCTCGCTGCGGCTTTCGTGGCCGGGCATGAATTGCCGGAACTGCGCGTTGGTAATCTCGGTGCGCCCCATCCAAAACCCCTGCGCGATGCGGGCCGGATGTGCGGGGCGCTCATCCGGATGCCCGGTGTTGCTGCCCATCACAAACTCGCCCGGCGGAATCCACACACAGCGGAGGGAGCTTCCCTCCTCGTCTAACAACACATATTGGGCGCGGGGCGCGGTGTCCGTGGTGGCGCTCCAGACGGCCTGGCGCTGCTCGCTGAGGACGGTCACGGTGACCCCGGCGAGGCGTTCGCCGGCGCAATCGCTGCGGTTCCACAGCGCGATTCTATCGATTGGATAGACCTTGCCCAGGTCCACTTCCCACCATTCGTCGGGGCCGTTCTGGGTGTGGGTCACCGAGCCATGTTGGAACACGCCGTCGGTATTGCCATCGACGGCGAAGCGGGCCTCGGCAGCTTGATAGGTGCTGGATTGGCGAGCGGGTTTGCCCAGTGCGACGTTGCTGCCGCCGGCAAAAACCTCGGCCTCGGCGAGCGACAACCAGAGTGCCGGGCCGGCGGCGACCCGGACGTAGCGCCCCGAGGGCTTGGCGGCCGGGCCCGGGGCCAGTGCGATCGTTAGATCTGCCCGGGTTCCGGCGGGGGTGGATTGAGTTTGTTTGCGCAGGGCCTCGGCGGCGGCAAACGGCCAACCGATGAGGCTGACCGCCGCGGGCGCGACTGCCGGTTCGGGGGCGGGTTTGACTGGCGTGGCGTCATACGGGTCGGCGGCGGGAATCGCCTCGTAATCGGGATGCGGGCCGGTGGGCACATACAGGCGGCGCAGCTCGGCCGCGCGCTTGCCGACTCTGGCGAGTTGTGCCGCGCCGCCAGGGTCCGCGGAGAACTGCGGGATTTCGCCCCACGTGCCGTAAAACGGCGCGTTCAGATCGGTCCAGGTGGTCAGCCGGTTCCAGCTTTCGGCGTCGAGCGCCACGCCGTGATGGCCTTTGCGCAGCATCTGGCCCAGCTCGGTGCTGCTGAAGTGATAGTCCATCGGCGTGAACATCCGCCGGTCGCCCTCGATGCCGGGACGCCGCACAAACCGCTGCAATTCAAAATAGGACGTGGTAAACTTGCCACCACCGCTCCACTGGCCGGCCAGTTGGGTTTTCCAATCATCTAACATGGTGCCGCCCTTGAGGCCGGGTTGCCCGGGTTTGGCGGTGTCGTGGCAGCCGACGCAATAGCGGTCGAGCACCGGTTGGACTTCGCGCACAAAGCCGAAGCCGCGGGCGGGTCCGTGCCACGGCACGATCGGCGTGACGCCGCGCTGTGCGGCGAGGCTGACTTTATTAGGCGACGCCTGGCTTTGGGGTTCGTGGCAACCGGCGCAGGAGATTGCCTCGCCGGGCATGCCGACCATCCAGCTGCGCATGAGTTGGAGTGCCTGGCCCTTTTCATCCAACGGTTGGATCGCGAGCGGGCTGTTAGCGGGAATGCTGAAATAGGCCGATCCATCGCTTTCCACCGGCACGGTGCCGAGGATGCGCTTGACGTCCCACGGGCCGTCGAGTCCCAGCGTGCCGTAAAGGCCGCCGAAGCCGCGATGGGAAAAATAGTACTCGATGACCCGCAGGTTTTTCACGGCACCGCGCGGCACGTCCTTGAGCCCGGGGCCGCTGTACACATCGGTGATGAACACCGACGCCTCGGCGTTGTGCGGGTCCACCCGGTCCGGGATGGCCGGCGGCGTCCGGGCGGGTTGCATCAGGATGGGCCACAGCAACGCCGCTCCTTCCACTTCCCGGATGAGCGTCATGTTGTCAAATACGTCCACGAGGTAAATCCCCCACAGCGAGTCGGGCCGCAGCTTGGCGGCTGTTAGATGATACTTCGCGCTCAGCGGCCAGGGCATGAGAAACTGCGGCCACACGCCGTCGACCAAGCGGTCCCGCACGACCGGCACCACCTGTTTGCCGCGGCCGGGAATTTCCTGCACGATTCCCTCGGCGTCGTGACGGCCCTGGCTGGGATCAAAGATGAGCAGGCGGCCCGAGCGCGGCGTGCCATGGTGGCCGCCAGCCACCCCGATGACTTGGTTAGGCTCGCCGGGCACCGGCTTGGCGTAGAAAAACGACGCCGGAAACCACGAGCCGCTGCCGCGGAACTCGCGCTGGTCGGTGCCATCCGGATTCATGTGAAAGAGCATGCGCGAATTGGCGTGGGACTGGTCGGTGTACTCCCAGCGTTGATAGAGCACGCGCCCGTTGGGCAGCACCGCCGGGCACCAGTCGCTGTCCTGCTCGAAGGTGAGCTGGCGGATCTGGCCGGTGCCCCGATCCAACTGGTAGAGGCAGACCATATCGCGGCCGCCGAATTCGCACGGCAACCCTTGATAGACAGCGGTGGAGGCGAAGATCACCCGCCCGTCGGGCAGATAACATGGATCAAAATGGGCGACGTCGCCGCCATCGTCGGGCGTGACCTGGCGCAAGCCGGTGCCATCCGCACCGATCTCAAAAACCCGCCAATTGGCTTGTTTCGCCCCGCGCTTGGCAAACAAGACGCGCCCGGCATCGAAGTGCAGCACCGGATCTATCAGGGTCTCGCGCTGTTCTGGTTGATAGAGCGGGGCTGACTCCGGTTCGCCGCGCAGGCGCGACATCACGGCGAGTTGGTCGTCCCACCGGCCTTGGCGGGGGATCGTCTCGCTGGTATGCGCGTTGAGGGAGCCTACACCCAGGGCATCACCCATCGCCTGGCGCGCTTGTTTGGGGTCGGGAAACCGGCGCTGCAGATAGAGCAGGCGGTCGCAATCCAATAGCGGATTAGCCAGCAGCGCGGCGCGCACGCCAGTAAGCAAGTGGCGTGCGCTCGGGAGTTGGTCCGCGCGGCCTTCGCCCAGCGCTTGGAGCAAGGCCGGGCGCTGTTGGATGAAAGCCTCCAGCGCCTGCCGGTGAGTGGCACCATCATAGCGTCCCGGATAGGATTGCGTCATGTCGGCGACGGCAAGGCGGGCGGCCTCGATGTTGACGTCCTGGCATTGGCGCAGGACGCTCTGGCAGGCGTGCTGGCTTTCCGCGTCCGGGCTCGCGGCGATGGCGGCCGCGGTGAGCAGGCTGCAGCAGGCGCCGCCGAGGGTCGCCGTCATCGCAGCGAAAATCCGGCACATGGCGCGGCTGCGGTATGGTTGGAACTGCATGGCCTGCGTTATAGTGAACTTGGGGCAGCTCCACAAGCCCGGATTGCCGGCCCGCGGCGCGGCGTCCAATATGGTTGACTTCGCCCCCATGGATCCATTCAATTGGCAGGTCGAATCAGCAGGCAGGGAAATTGCGGATTATTCTTCCAAAACCATGAATTTGCTTGGTTGAGGGACAAGTCCGCTTCATCTTGTCCTTGGTCTACCCAACCCATACCCAACCCAATCATATCTTATGAAAAACAAGAACATCATCATCATCGGCGGCGTGGCCGGCATTGCGATTCTGTGCGGCGGCATCTTCCTGGGGAGCGTCCTGAAAAGTGGTGGTGACTCCGGTGCCAACCCGGCCAAGGGCACGAATGGCGCGGTGACAGCCAGCGCCACCGCTCCAGCGGCCGCCAAGGCGGACCTGTCCTCCAGGCAGCGCCCGGAGTCGGCGTGGGCCAAATTGACCGAGAAATACGGCGATGGCCGCACCAAGCTCTCCAAGAAAGTCACCGGGGATATTTCCAAAGTGATGGATGATGCGATGGAACTCGCCGACATGGGGTCCCAACTTGCAGGTGGCAAGTCGGCCAGTGAAATGGCAACCACCCAAGCCGTGGATTCGCTGACGAAGCGCTTGGGGCTGAGCGATGAGCAAAAGGCCAAAGCAACGGAGATCGTCCAAAAACGCATCGCCGAGCGCATGAGCGCCGTGAAGGACCTCAGCGCGGCGATGCGCGAAGACCCCACGGCCATGATGGAAACCATTCTGGCAGGGGACGCGTATTCCCGCGGCGGAATCACCGAAGATGAGTATAACAGCGCATCAAGCCAAACCCTCGGATTGCTCAAAAACGTCGCCGGCTTCGGCGGCTTCGGCGGCGGTGGTGGCGGATCCCAGCTCTCCGACCCCGTGCTGGCCAGCGAGTTGCAGAGCGTCCTCACTAGCGACCAACAGCAGCAATTGGCCGACATCGTCACTCAAGCGCAAGACAGCTCGGCGCAGGCAGGCCCGGGAAAATTGCCCTTCCAAAACGGCAGCCTGCCAGCGATGGACCTGGAAAAACTCGACCAGTCGATCCAGTCAGCCCAGAAGTTGACTGGCGGCATCCGGGCGGTGATGGAAGGCCTCAAGGGCCTGCAACAAGCCGCCCCGGCAGCGACGGGCAATTAACCCAAAGTTGTTCCAAGCAGGAGTCCGCGATCCACCCTCGCACGGTTGCCTCGGGAATATCGCGCAAGGGCAGGGCTTGCGCAGGTTGCAGGAAAATGCCGCCATCCCTGAACGCGGAACGAGCATTAGCGAGCTTAGCAACATGGCGAAGCCCTGATTGGCACGCTGTCACTGCGGCTTGAGTCCATCGACGCGTTGGGCCAGTGGTGCCAGGCGGGTGCCATCGGGCAGTGAGAACGGCGCATCACCAAAGTTGACCGTTACCACCACACCATTGGCAAAGCGCGTCCGCTGGACGGCGTGATCGGACGTCAGCCACTCGTGGGATAGCATTTGGGAATAGCCGGTGGCCCGCGCCACCGGGGTTGCCGACTGGTAACTTTTCACGAACCTATCCTTGTTAGCATCCCAGATTTTCCGATCGAACATGAACATCGGCGGCGTTCCATAAAGGGCGTTCCAGAGATCCCGCCGATCCCATAACTTCGGCAGCTTGTTATTGTAGTCGCCCCAATACCACTGCGCCACCACGCAGTCGTGATAGACAAGCTCCCACAGCGGCAATCGATAGACATGGCCGGTTTGGAACTTGGCGACCAGCTCGGGCACCTCGTCCCATGCTTGAGTCATGTTGCGCCCGGAGTCAGGAACCCGGTAGGGGCCGAGGCTCAACATCCCCTCAAAGTAGTGCACGAATGGAACGGCCGCATCATGACCGGTCTCGCAGCCGCAGACCAAGCCACAGCCATCGCTGACGTATTGGAGCAGGTCCATCTTGAAGTGCTTGCTCTCGGTGCGCGTCATCGGGTGCAGCGGATGATAGCACTCGCGCCATGGGCTCGCGGTCGTCGTGTCGATAAACCGGCTGCGGTAGGGATGGGTCGCCAAATCGGGGGGGATGCGGCGTTTGGCATAGGCCACGGCCTGGCGGTCGCAGAGTGTGCCGCAGGGGGTCGTCTTACCGTCCTTCGTTTCCACTTCCCAGCCGCGGATCCATTCGCCGTCGGCACCGGTCATCAAGTCGTTGTTGGCCCATGCGTCACTCGTCCAATCCGGATGGGTCCAGCCGAGACGCGGGAAGTCATCCGGGTTCATGGCGTCCTGATAGATATCATAGCGGCTGGTCAGCACTCCCAAATTGTTGAGGGTCTTGATCTGATCGGGTGGGAGGGCGTTGCTCCAGAGGATTTGCCGGATCCCGAGGGCCTGCAGTTCACGGCACCAGGTGGCGGCGTCCTTGTCCCAGCACCAGACATTGGCGGCACCCACAAGAAGATCCACGGCGGGGACGGTTTTGCGCTTTTCTTCCAGCGTCTTGAAAAGCCCGGTTTTTTCAGCATGCTTGCGATAGCGTTTGGCCATGGCGACATAGCCGCCACCGTCCAAAAAGACATAGCGGATGATGCGCTCCGATCCGAATTGCTGTTTTTGGGGCTGCCATTCGGGATTGAGACCAAGGAACCCGTCGCGGCGGGGGATGGCGAGGGCGGCGTCGTCCGGGGTCTCGATGATGGCCATCCATCCCGAGCCACCTTCCAGCGTTCCATACCACGGCATGCAAAGCCCGTGACCGCCATACAAATGATAGTGCATCGCGGGCAGCGAGGCATCGTCGACCGGATAGCTGATCCCTTCGTTGACGGGTAGAATGAGCAACTGCCCCTTGGCGGATGCGAACGGGGCCGGCCACGCGAGCGGCGCATCCATCGCTCCCTCCGCGCGAATGGTGACGACCATCTCGGGCGAGTCCCCGTCGAGTTGTACCTTTGCCGTCAACTCGAGCATGGACCCCGGTTCGAGGAGTCTGATATCAAGCGCTTGGCCGGCGGCCTTGACAGCCAGCACGACCAGCGGGGACTCGCTGACCCGCTGAACCCAGATCCGGCCGCAGCGGGAATCCTTCACCTCGAGCGTGGCATCGGCCGTGTGGAGGGTCACGCCGACGGCCAAATTGCCAATGCTCACTGCGGCCGGCAGGTCCGGCTGGCGCAATGCCGCCAGAGTCCCCTGGCGCGCGAGGACAAAGTCGTCGCACCAGATGGTGGCCGGGCCATCGCCTATCAAACGTGGCTGGATAACCGAGACTCCTGGCGGAATGATGAAGCGGGAACGCTGGCAACTCCATGCCTTCGTCTCGTGCACAGAGCGCCCACCAAATGCCCAATTGACGGTTTTGCCGTCGGCATCGCGGGTGACCACGCCGAGCGTGGCGCTGCCTGTCCCTTGGACGCGGACCCAGGCTGTTAGCTCGAAAATCTCGCCGGGCTGGACCTTGAGGGCGAGTGAATGGGCGAGGCTCCAGTCTTTTTGACCGGTATGCTCAATGCGCAAACTCTTGGCACCGCCATGATGATCGGTGGTATCGATGACGGCCTTGGCCGCAGCTCCGTCGTGCCCCCAGACTGGGATCCAGCCCTCGCCGCCTTTCTCGAAATCGCCGTTTGCGAGAAGGTTCTCAGCGGCTGCCGGCGGCGTATTGGGCTGCCCCCCGGCGCCAATCCCGCAGCAAATCCGCGTACAACAAAGAACCAGCAACAAGCATTTCATGGGGGTGGTGAGGAATTGATTCATCTTGGATTACGGTCGGCGTAGGGATTTCACGCGCTTGCTGCCGATATCATCGTCGCCTTGGATCGGCTCGTCTTCGATGATCGCTGCATGAATACGGCGCTGCTCGCCCAAGCTTGCAACATTAGGATGCGGCGTTCCCGGACCGCACTAATGCGGCCTTGCATCCGCAGCCGCTTGCGCTTGAATGACCGCGCCGGTCAGCGGCATCCAGCCGAAACATCCAGCCAAACATGAACCGCGCCCACCTCACCCGCTATGCCTGGATATCCATCGCGGCAGCGCTCGTCACCATCGTGTTGAAAACCACGGCATTTTACCTAACCGGTTCGGTGGGCCTGCTGTCCGACGCGTTGGAATCGCTGGTCAATCTGGTGGGCGGGATGATGGCGCTGGCGATGCTGACCATTGCGGCGCGGCCGGCCGACGACGATCATGCCTACGGCCACAGCAAGGCGGAGTATTTTTCCAGCGGCGTGGAAGGTTCGCTGATTTTGGTGGCGGCGCTGAGCATCGGCTTCACCGCGGTGCCGCGCCTGTTCCATCCCCAAGCGCTCGAACAAGTCGGCGCCGGCCTGGCCGTCTCGGTGGTGGCGTCGTTGATCAACCTCGGGGTGGCCCTGCTGCTGCTGCGGGTCGGCAAAAAACACCACTCGATCACCCTCGAGGCCAACGCCCATCACCTGCTCACCGACGTGTGGACCTCGGTGGGCGTGCTGGCCGGCGTGGCCGCGGTGGCTCTAACGCACTGGCTGTGGCTCGACCCGGTGGTGGCCCTGCTGGTGGCCGTCAACATCTTGTGGACCGGCTCGCGGATTGTGTGGAGCTCGATCGCCGGGCTGATGGATCTGGCGCTGCCCGCCGAAGACATCGCCACGGTGCGGCAGGTGCTCGATACCTATCAAAAGGAGGATGTCCAGTTCCACGCCCTGCTCACCCGCCAGGCGGGAGCGCGCAAGTTTGTCTCGATGCACGTGTTGGTGCCCGGTGCCTGGACGGTCCAGCACGGCCACGAATTGCTCGAGCAGATCGAGCGGGACATTCGGGCGGCCTTGCCTAACAGCACTATTTTCACCCACCTCGAGTCGCTCGACGACCCGGCGTCGTGGGCGGATGAGACCTTGGACCGGGTGTGAGCTTGAGTGCGGTGTGGAGGGGATGCCGGCGCTATCCACCCAGCCGGTGCTCCCGGGCAATCAATGTTCGGGAATTAGCAGCAGCTTGCGGCAATTGACCGGGTTCCAGCCCTCGGCGACCGGCCGCAGGGTGAGGCTGACCTTAACCCCCTTGGTGAGGTTGATGGTGCCGACCCTGCCTGTCTGATAGGTGAGGTAATCGGCGGTTTTCGGCACGGAATACGCGAGATTTCCCACGCCCTGGACTTTAAGGACGGAGCCGGCGGCAGGGGCGGCGGTCTCGATGGTGACGGAGAATTTGCCGTCGCGGTCGGCGCACAGATCCCAGGAGACGATATCGCCCGGGTCATACCAGTAGCCGATGTTGGTGAGTTTGTCCTTTTGTTCGCTGCGGATTTGCTTGCCATCGAGTCGGGCGTCGTCGGCCAGCAAGGTGATGACGCCGTCCTTGCCGGGAGTGACCGCCACGCCGGCCACTTCAGGCTTGCCTTGGATCACGAGTTTAAGCGTCGAGCAGATGGCGTCAGGGGCGGCGGTTGGCAGGGTCAACAACGGCCCGGCGGGGGATGTCTCGACGGCCAGTGCTGCGCCACCGGCGAGCAGGGTGGCGGCCTTGATGGGGTTGGACAAGCCGGGGACCAGCAGTTTGCCGGTGGCGGGCCAGTTGAGCACGTGCAGGTAGACAATGGTGTCGGTTCCGGCGTCCTTAACGGTGCAGCGGCCCCACGGCAGGCTCTTGAAGGGGGTGCCATGGGTGCCGTAGATCGACTCGGCATTGACTTTCATCCACGCGCCGACACCTTGGAGGAGTTTGATGGATTCGGCGGGGATTTCGCCCTCGGCGGTGGGGCCGACGTTGAGCAGGTAGTTGCCGCCTTTGCTGGCGATATCGACGAGGTTGGTGATGAGGGTGGCCAGCGGTTTCCAGTTGTGGTCGTCGCTCTTGAAGCCCCAGGTGTCGTTCATGGTCATGCAAGTTTCCCAATCGCGGCCGGGAAACCCATTGACCGGAATTTCCTGCTCCGGCGTCTCGGTGTCGCCGCGGTAGCCGTCGCCGAGGCGGTTGTTGTGGATGATGCCGGGCCGCAGCGCGAGCAACTTGGCGAGCTTGGCCGCCCGTGGCGGGTCCATCAGGTGCGGCGTGTCCCACCACAGCACGTCCGGCTGGTAGTTTGTGAGGATTTCGGTGATTTGGGGGACGGCGACCGCATCGAGGTACGAGTCGAAGCTGCCCTTGTGGGCGTCATCCCAGCCCTCGCCGTCTTTCATGCCGACCTTGGCACCGCCGGGGTTGTTCCAATCCTGCGCCTGGGAATAATACAGGCCGAATTTCAAGCCCTCGGTGCGGGCGGCGGCGGCGAGCGGCGCGATGAGGTCTTTTTTCCACGGCGTGGCGTCCACGACGTTCCATTTACTCGCGGCGGTGGGAAACATGGCAAAGCCGTCGTGGTGCTTGGCGGTGATGATCATGTAGCGCATGCCCGCCGCCTTGGCCACCGCCGCCCAGGCCGCCGGGTCGTACTTGGTGGGGTTGAAGCGCTGGGCAAAGGCGCGGTAATCGGCCACCGGAATCTTGGCGTTCCACATGATCCACTCGCCGATGCCGCCGACCGGTTTGTCCTTGTAGGTGCCGGCAGGCACGGCATAAACGCCCCAATGGATGAACATGCCGAACTTCGCCTCGCGCCACCAGTTCATGCGGGCATCGCGCTGTTGCGGGGTTTCCTTGGCGTATGGATCGCCCTCCAGCGCCTGTGCCACGGGAATAAGTACCGTCCACAATGCCAGCGTGCCCGCGAGAAATTTGTTAGCCATACCACCCATTACGCCGCCGATGCGGGAAGTTTTGCAGCCATTGACAAAATGCCGCGAATTGGCCCGCTGGCCGGCATTTTCCCATCATCATATCCGGATAAGATGATTTGTCACTTGCTCCTTGCGGAAATGCGGCTATGCTGGGCGCATGCCACAGGCCGACCGCAGCACAGACCTCCAACAAACCCTCGCGGAACGCATCATGGTGCTCGACGGGGCGATGGGCACGACCATCCGCAGCTACGGGCTGCACGAGGCGGATGCCCGGGGTGAGCGGTTTGCCGCCAACGACAAGGATTTGCTCAATAACGGCGACATTCTCTCGCTGACCCGCCCCGACGTCATCGGCGACGTTCACAAGCGGTTTTACGAGGCGGGGGCGGACATTTGCGAGACCAACACGTTTTCGGCGACGGGCATTGCCCAGAGTGAGTTTTTCGTGATGGATCCGCGGGAGCGCGGCGGCCGCAAGGATCCGGACTTTTACCAGGGCATCTTGGAAAGCGCGTTTCTCAATGACCTGGCGTGGGAACTCAACGTCGAGTCGGCCCGCCTGTGCCGCAAATGGGCCGACGCGGTCGGCAGCGACAGCGGACGGCGCCGCTATGTGGCCGGTGCGATTGGGCCGCTCACCGTGTCGTTGAGCAACTCGCCGGACGCCGATGATCACGGCTTCCGGGTGGTGACCTTTGACCAGGTGCTGGCGGCCTACAAGCACCAGATTCGCGCGCTGATGGAAGGCGGCTGCGATATTCTGATGATCGAGACCATCTTTGATTCACTCAATGCCAAAGCCGCGGCGGTGGCCGCCCAGGAAGTCTTCGCGGAGACCGGCAGCAGCCTGCCGTTGATCCTCTCGGCGGCCGTCGGCCGCGGTGGCGAAACGATGATCTCCGCCCAGAAAGTCGAGGCGTTCTGGAATGCCTTCGCCCACGTCAAGCCGCTGGCCATCGGCCTCAATTGCTCGCTCGGCCCGGACTTGCTGCGCCCGCATCTCGAGGAACTCGCCGCCTGCGCCTGCACCTGCATCTCGTGTTACCCGAATGCCGGACTGCCCAACCCGCTGGCCCCCACCGGCTTCGACCTCGGCCCCCAACAAATGCACGACTTCATGGCCGGCCTCGCGCGTGACGGCCTGCTCAACCTGGCGGGCGGCTGCTGCGGCAACACGCCCGAGCACGTCGCCGCCATCGCCCGCGCCGTAGCCGGCATTGCCCCGCGCCAGATCCCGGTGGTGGAATGAAGCGAAACGCGGAGACGGGGAGAACGCTGAGAGAGTCGCAGAGAAAAATATGACAGATCAAGTCATGAAAACGAAAGAGGAGCTGAATCGGCTGTCAGGCGCGATCATTGATGCCGCCATGGAAGTCCATCGCGAGTTCGGTCCGGGATTGCTGGAGCGGGTCTATGAGGCAGCAACGGCGCGGGAACTCGCGCTGCGCGGAATCACCAGCCAACGGCAGGTTCCCGCCCAAGTGTTCTACAAAGGGGAGGTTCTAGATGAAGAAGCCCACCGAATCGATCTGTTAGTCGAGCAATGCGTGGTGGTTGAACTCAAGACGGTTCCTTCACTTCTACCGATTGACGAGGCACAGCGGCACACATACATGCGTCTTTCTGACAAATGCCTCGGACTGCTCATCAACTGCAACGTCATTCTTCTACGCGATGGCATCAAACGCCACGTGATCAACTTCCCCCGCCAATTCCCTGCGCCTCTCTCTGCGAACTCAGCGTCTCCGCGTTTCGATTGAACCAACATGCAAACCATTCCCCACGCCCTCCGGCTTTCCGGCACCGAGGCATACAACCACACCTCCGACAAGCGCTTCCTGATGATCGGCGAGCGCGCCAACGTCGCCGGCTCGCCGCAATTCGCCAAGCTGGTGCGCGCCGGCAACCTCGAGGCTGCGGTGGAGGTGGCGCGCCAGCAGGTGGCCAACGGCGCCAACGTGATTGATATTTGCTTTGATGACGGCCTCATCGACGGCAAGGTGATGATGTCGCGCTTCCTGCACCTGTTGCAGGGCGAGCCGGATGTCGCGCGGGTCCCCATCATGGTCGACTCGTCCAAGTGGGAAATCATCGAGGCCGGACTCAAGTGTCTGCAAGGCAAGGGCATCGTCAATTCCATCTCGCTCAAGGAAGGCGAGCCAACCTTCATCCGCCAGGCCCGCCACATCATGCGTTACGGCGCGGCGGTGGTGGTCATGGCCTTCGATGAAAACGGCCAAGCCGCGTCCTACACCGAGAAAATCCGCATCTGCGAGCGCGCCTACCGCCTGCTGGTCGACGTGGTCGGCTTCAACCCGGATGATATCATCTTCGATCCCAACATTCTAACGGTGGCGACCGGCATCGACGAGCACAACAATTACGCGCTGGATTTCATCAACGCCACGCGCTGGATCAAGCACAACCTGCCGGGCGCCATGGTGTCCGGCGGCGTATCCAACATATCATTTTCGTTCCGCGGCAACAACGCGGTGCGCGAGGCGATGCACTCGGCGTTTCTCTATCATGCGACGCAGGCCGGCATGGACATGGGCATCGTCAACGCCGGCATGCTGGAAGTGTATGATGAGATCCCCAAGGAATTGCTCACCTGCGTGGAGGACGTGCTGCTCAACCGCCGCCCCGACGCCACCGAACGCTTGCTCGAGCTGGCCGAACGCTTCAAGGGCCAGGGCGGCAAGAAACTCGAGGAAGACCTCGGTTGGCGCGACGAAGCGGTGGAGAAACGCCTCGAACACGCCCTGCTCAAGGGCATCGACCGCTTCATCGATGAAGACACCGAAGAAGCCAGGCAGAAATACGGGCGGCCGCTCAAGGTCATCGAAGGCCCGCTGATGGATGGCATGGGCGTGGTCGGCGATCTGTTCGGGGCCGGCAAGATGTTTCTGCCGCAAGTGGTCAAATCCGCCCGCGTGATGAAAAAGGCAGTCGCCTGGCTGACACCATTCATGGAGATGGAAAAACACTCCGTCGCCCAAAATAAACTCTATTTCCGCCAACTCGTCGGTCATGGGCAAATGCCCCATCCCGTCACCTTGAGCGACGGATTTTCCTACACCCCCCTACCCGGATTAAGCGACGCTGAACGGCGGGTGGAAATGGAGTTCGCGGCGCAGTTATGTGCCAATCTTCCGCTCACCCGGCAACGCTACGAAAATCGTTTCGGCATCATTCTGGATTGCAACGCCGCTCAGGAACTCAGCCCGATCTATGCCGAGAACCGCCAGTCCCGCCAGCGCTGGAGCATGGCCACCTTGGAACCGGCCGGCGCATTCATCACCTGGCTCTTCCATCAGAGATTGGATGATTTCAAGGATCTGACCGAACCACCCCTAATCGGCTTCAACGCCGGTGGCCAAGGCAGCGGCAAGACCACCGCCACGCTCGGCTTGGGTGTGGCCGAAGCCAACCTCGTGATGGATGGCACCCTGCAAGACTTGGAACGCAGCAAGATCCACATCGAAGCAGCCATCGCCAGTGGTGCATTGGTGCAACTCCGCTTCGTTTATTGCCCATGGGAACTGGCAGTGAAAAACATTCTCCGCAGGACCGCAGAAGAAGGAGGTCGCATGGTAACTCTCCAACGCGCCGCCAGCGGACACTATCAGGCGGCGCGCTCGGCGTTGGAGTTCATCGGCCGCTTTGCCAGCCACCCACACTTTTCCGTATGGGTGGCAGATAACAGCGAGT
>CAIVSK010000128.1 GCA_903908495.1 Akkermansiaceae bacterium | reverse complement strand
GCCGGCGTGGCAAGCGCCAACACGCCAAGCACCGACCAGCGGGGCTATCCACGGCTCAACGGCAGCGGCATGGACATCGGGGCTTACGAGTCGGGTGCCACGTTGTTCACTGCGGCGGGCCTGACGATTTCGACGCGGGTGCCTTTTGCCAATGCGGCCGCACCCATGACCATTGAAATTTCCACTGACAAGAGTTTCCTGAACACCAGCAGCACCCTGGCCGGCAACGGCAGCCTGGGCTTCGCCGACGGCGCGGCGGCGCAGTTCGCCTACCCGTCCGGCGTGGCCCGCGACGACGCCGGCAACGTCTTCATCGCCGACACCGCCAACCACCTGATCCGCATGATGACCCCGGCCGGGGTGGTCAGCACGATTGCCGGCACGGTGAGCGGTTCCAGCGGGGTTTTTGGCTTCGCCGACGGCGCGGGTCCCAGCGCCAAATTCTTCTTTCCCTCCGCGCTGGCGGTCGGGCCCGGCGATGACAACGTGTATGTGGCCGACACCTTCAATCACCGCATCCGCAAGCTCACCCGGCCGGCCCTCAGCGGCCAGCCGTGGACGGTCACCACGCTCGCCGGATCCGGCACGGCGGGATTTCTCAACGGCTCGGGCAGCGTCGCGCGCTTCAGCCATCCGCAGGGACTGGTGCTGGATGCGGCTGGCAATGTGGTTGTGGCGGACTCCGGCAACCACCGCCTGCGCCAGATCACCCCGGCCGGGGAAGTGAGCAGCTATTGCGGCAGCGGGGTGGCCGGCGGAACGTTCGTCACTGCGGGCGGGCTGACGATCGGCACGACCACCGCCGGTTCATCGACCGTGGCTTGGTCGTCCGGGGGCAGCGTGGCTCCGCTGGTGGGGATGGCCATTTCCGGTACGGGCATCGCGGCGGGAACCAAGATCACCAGCGTCGGGGTTTCGAGTCTGACGCTGGACAAACCGGCCACCGGCAGTGCGTCGGGATCGCAACTGATCCTGTCCGAAGGTGATCGCACGGCCGCACAGTTCAATGCGCCCTTTGGCTTGGCGTTTGATACCAGCGGAAATTTGCTGGTGGCCGATCGCGACAACCATCGCATCCGCCGGATCGACCCGGTGTCGGTCACGGTGACCACCCTCGCCGGCAGCGGGGTGGCCGGGTCTGCCGACGGCAGCGGGTTGGCGGCGCAATTCAAATCGCCCGTGGCCTTGGCCGTGGATGCGCAGAACAATTGCTATGTCTCCGACGAGGCCGACAACCGGATCCGCCGGGTGAGTCTGCCCGGTGGGGTCGTCACCACGGTGATTGGCACGGGGGTTGCGGGCTACGCGGATGGCAATATCAACGTGGCGCAGTTCAAGAGTCCTGCGGGCCTGCTGGTGGATGGCAATGGCAACCTGGTGGTGGCCGATACGCAGAACCACGCCGTGCGCCGGGTGATCGTCAAACCGATCACCGTGACCGCGATCGCCGGATCGTCCAATGCCACCGGCGTGGCGTTCAGCGCGCTGCTCAATGCCGCGGCTCTCGGGCTGAATAGCGGGACGCAGTACTTTTTCCGCTGGGCGGCGGCGGACCAAGTCACCAAGCAAGCACTTGCCGGAATCATCGGGCAGAATTTCATGCTGGCGGATGTTCCGGTGGTGGCCACGGTGGCGGCGGACAACCTGACGCCGACCG
This sequence comes from Akkermansiaceae bacterium, assembly GCA_903908495.1. GTDB lineage: Bacteria > Verrucomicrobiota > Verrucomicrobiia > Verrucomicrobiales > Akkermansiaceae > Luteolibacter. Next base: position 3,497 of record CAIVSK010000128.1, on the reverse strand, counting down.
GGGCGAGGCTCAACTGCACCATCGATCCCAAGGGCGGTTTCACCGCAGCGGTTTTTGAATACTCGACCGATCCGGGTCTGGCCGGGCCGCTGATTCCAGCCACCCTGGCGGCCGCCGGCTTTGCCAAGCCCGAGGGCGTGGTCGTCGTCAACGGCACAGCCTATGTGGCGGACTCCACCGCTTGCCGGATCCTGCAGGTCGATCTAACCAGCGGGGCGGTGAGCCCCTTCGCCGGCTCGACGGCGGGCTTTGGCAACGGCAGCGGAAGCGCCGCGATGTTCGACCACCCGGCGGGCCTGGCGGCGGATGCCAGCGGCAACCTCTACGTGGCCGACGGATACAATCATGTGATCCGGAAAATCACCCACAGCGGGGTGGTCAGCACCTATGCCGGATCCGGTCTGGCCGGCCTCGTCAACGCGACGGCGGGCACCGCGTTGACGGCCAGGTTCCTGTTTCCGACGGGGGTGGCGGTGGATGCCGGCGGCAACGTGATTGTGGCGGATTCCGGCAACCATTGCATCCGCAAAATCACCGCCGCGGGGGTGGTTTCGACGCTGGCCGGCGCGGGCGGGGCGGGATTCACCGACGGGGCGGCGGCGGTCGCCCAATTCAATGCGCCGCTGGCGGTGGCGGCGGTCGGCGGTCAGGTGTACGTGGCCGATACCGGCAACCACGCGATCCGCGTGCTCGCGGCGGACGGCAGCGTGTCCACCCTCGCGGGCAACGGTGCGGCCGGGTTTTTCGACGGCGCGGGCGGCAGCGCCCAGTTCAGCTCACCCGCGGGGATCGCCGTGGATGGCGGCGGCATCGCCTACGTCGCCGACCGCGACAACCAGCGGATCCGCCGCGTCGATTCCAGCGGGCAGGTGACCACCCTGGCGGGATCCGGCATCGCGGGTCTGGCAAATTTCCCGGCAGCGGCGCTGTATCCGGCCACGGCCGCGCGTTTCAACCTGCCGGCGGGCATTGCGGTGGCGGCGGACGGCAGTGTGTACGTCAGCGAGGAGGGCAACCTGGATGTGCGGACGCTGGTGCGGGCTGCCTTGCCCACGATTGCCATGGGGGTGGTGAATCCGCCGCAAGCGGCGCCCGGGTTGGCGCTGCATGCGTCCGCGCTGCCATCGTTGTATCCGCAGACGACCTATTACTTCCGGGTGAAGGGCACCAATGATCGCGGCACGGCGGGCGGCAGCATTCTGAGTTTCACCACGCCACTGCAGCAACTCCTCGTCCACGATGGCGCCACCACGGCGGCGGCGGTGCTCGCCGACGGGCAGACTCTCGAGTTTGGCGGCACGCCGTTCAACACACCGGTGACGCGGGCCGTCACCCTTGAAAACACCGGCAGCTACGTGCTGAACATTCCAAATGTGCAGTTCGTCGCGGGCAGCGGGGCGTTGGCCGCGTGGACGCTGGTCAGTCCGGTTCCAGCCAACACCGCCGTGCAGCCCGGAGCGTCGGTCACCTTCAGCGTGCAGTTCCAGAATGCCAGCGCCGGTTCCTTCGGGTTGGATTTGGCCGTCACCAGCAGCGACGTCAACTCGCCCAGCCTCACCTATCATTTGCACGGCACCGCGCTGGCACCTCCCGCGCTCACGGCGGTGGCCGCCAGCGCGACCGGTTCGAGCGTGGCGCTCAGTGCCACCGTCAATCCGAACGGCAGTGACACCAGGATGTGGTTTGAAATTTCTCCGGACCCCCAGTTCGCCGGTGTCTTGGTCAGCACCCTGGCGGGTTCGAGCCCGGGCTTCACCGAGGGCGTCGGCACTGCGGCACAGTTCAGACTGCCGTCCGGACTGGCCGTCGACGCGCTCGGCAACGGGTACATGGCCGATAAAGCCGACCACCGGATCCGCAAGATCGCCGCGGATGGCACCAGCAGTACCGTGGCCGGTACCGGCGTGGCGGGCTTTGTCAACGGTCCGGCCAGCACCGCCACCCCGCCGACCTTGCCGGCCCAATTCAATGCGCCTGCCGGCGTGGCGCTCGCCGCGGATGGCACGTTGTACGTGACCGACTCCCAGAACCACTGCATCCGCGCCGTTTCCACCGCCGGCAGCGTCACCACCTACAGCGGTTTCGGGTCGGCCGGATTCACCGACGGCGCCGGCGCCGGCGCGCGCTTCAACACCCCGCTCGGAATTGCCATCGATGCGGCCGGCAACCTCTACGTCGCCGATTCCCTCAACCACCGCATCCGCAAAGTGGCAGCCGACGGCAGCGTCAGCACTCTGGCCGGCAGCGGAACCCCCGGCTCGGCCGACGGACCGGCCGGTGCCGCGCAATTCAATGCGCCGGCCGGCATCGCCGTCAGCGCCGCCGGGATCGTCTATGTCACCGAGACCGGCAAACACTCGCTCCGCCGGATCCAAACCAACGGCACCAACGTCGTGGTGGACACGTTTGCCGGCTCCGCAGCCACGGCAGGCTCCGCCAATGGCGCGGGCACTGCCGCGACATTTTCCTCCCCGGCCGGGCTCGCGGTCGATGCCTCGGGCAACTTGTACGTTGCCGACACCGGCAACCACCGCATTCGAAAAATCACCGCCGCAGGCGGGGTCACCACCTATGCCGGCACCGGGGTGCAAGGCTTGCTCGATGGCTTCGGGACGGTGGCCAAATTCGATAGCCCGGTCGCCGTGGCGGTCAGTCCGGCGGGCGCGGTGTGGGTCGGGGAACTCACCCATGCGACTCTCCGCAGCATCGTTTCAACCAGCGTGCTGTCGCCGGTGATCAGCGGTCTGACAGGGAGTGCGGGGCTTGCCGTGTCCACCACGATCAGCGGGCTGGATCCCGCGACGACCTACTACTTCCGGGGATTCGCCAGCAACAGTGGCGGCATCACCAGCAGCGGCTCCCTCGCCACCCCGGGGGCCGTCATTGCGCCGACGCTCGCCGTCGAGGAGCCGCTGGGCAAGCCGATCCTGCAGGGCGGCGTGGCGGAATACGACGCGGTGGCCGTCGGCTCCGATGCCAGCCTGACCTTCACGATCCGCAACACCGGCAACGCGGATCTAACGGGCTTGGCGGTGCTCATCGACGGTGCCAACGCGGCGGACTTCACGGTGACGGAGTTGCCCGTGGCTCCGCTGTCCGGCCCGGCCGGCACCACGACCTTCCTGGTGCGCTTTGCCCCGTCGGCTGCCGGCAACCGGACCGCGCTGCTGCATTTGGCGAGCAACGACACCAGCCACAACCCGTTCGACATCACGCTGACGGGCAGTGCCACCGGCGGTTCGCCGTTCCAGGCGTGGCAGGTGGCCAAGTTCGGCGGCAACGCGGGCAATCCGCTCATCGCCGGTGCGCTCGCCACTCCCGCCGGCGACGGCGTGAGCAATTTGCAAAAATATGCGTTCGGCATGAATCCGCGGGTGTCCTCGCCAAGCGGCCTGCCGGTGGTTGGTCCGGACGGTGCCGCGCCCGGCGTTACCTATAACAAAGCGATTGCCGCGACCGACGTGATTTACAACGTCGAGTGGTCAAGCGATTTGATC
>CAIVSK010000127.1 GCA_903908495.1 Akkermansiaceae bacterium | reverse complement strand
GGCTGCGCAAGGGGCCGGTCACCCTCAAGAGCCTGTGCGATGCGGCGGTGGAAGCCCTCGGCCCGCCCGCGCCGCCGGAGAAAACCCTGCAACAGACCGAGTTCCAGTTCCTGGTGGACGGGCTCAAGGATTTCCGCGAGGAGGCCGAACGCATCCTCGCGCTCAAGGACCAACTCATGGCCAACCCGGAAATGCACAAGGTGGCCTGCTCCCGCGCCTACGACATCCTCACCCAACTCACCGGCACCAACTGGACGCCGTCCGATGAACCCGACGAACTCGCCTCCATCGATCCCGATTCGATCACGCTCTAACTTCCATGGCCACCCTCTCAAAAACCTCTTCCTGGCAGCGCGATCGCGCCACCCGTCTGCATGAAGCGTATCTCATGATCGAGCGCTCCATGCAGCTGGAAAACGCCGCCCTGGTGAAGTCGCTGCAATCCGTCTCCGCGCAGCTCGACGGCACCTCGCTGGCCGGTGGCCACATCCTGCGCGCCTCGTGGCGCACGCTTCGCACCCTCTATTATGTATGGGTCAAGGGCGGCAAGGTAGCCACCGCGCTGATCACCGACTATGCGTCTCCCCAGCACATCAAGCGCCTGCCGGATGAAACGGTCGCGGAAATCAAGCGCCTGGCCACCACCAAGACCGGCGGCCGGGACAAGCACCAGAACGGCATCGAAGCGCCGGCCATCCGCCAGAAGCTGCAGGAACGCTGGTGGAAGGGCGAAGCGCTTCCAGGACTCGGCACCTGGCAGGAATGGTTTGCACTCACCTACCCGGCGCTGGCTCTGCCCTGTAACCCGCCGGAGTTCCCCTGGTGCGATAAAACGATCCGCCGCAAGATGGGACCCAAAGCCTTGCTCCGCATGGGTGCCCTCGGCCACGCCGCCGCGCTCAAACACATGCCCACGATGAAGCGCGACTACAGCAAGTTGCGCAAATGCGAGCTCTACACCCTCGACGACGTGAAGCTCGACCTCGTCGCGCTGTGCGAACTCACCGGCAAGGTCATCGACATGACGCTCTATGTCCTGATGGAGGTGGCCTCGCGCTCGATTGTGAGTTTCACGCTCAAACCGAAGAACGCGATCCGCGCCGAGGATGTCGACGAGATGCTCGCCCACGGCCTGCAGACGGATGGCTTTGGAATCGGCGTGGATTACCCGACGCATATCTGGTTCGAGCGCGGCACCATCGCCTGCAGTGAGGCTGCACAGCGCGTGCTGGAGGCCGGCAGCGAGGGCGGCATCATCATCCACCGCACCAGCATGGATGGCGGCGTGTCCTGGATCGGTTGCGCCGCGGACAAGGCCAGCGGCCACAGCGCCGGCAAGGCGGCCATCGAATCATTCAACCGCAACCTTCACCGCTACCTGCTGCACCTGCCCGGCCAGCGCGGCAACAATTACGGCAACATGCCGGCCAACCTCGGCGCGGGCGACCCCATGGCCAAGGACGCCAGCAAGTCCGAACGCGGCACCCTCGCCGCGGAGGCTGAGAAGCTCGCCCAGTTCGCATTGACCGCAGCACTGTTAGGACAAAAAGCGGACCTCAAGCTGCCTCTCCTCACCATCAGCCAACTCCAACAGGAAGTCCGCATCGTCATGCAGCTGCACAACAACCGCCGCGGCCATTCCTTCCAAGGATTCCACCACGAGTCCGAAGCGGAGGTAGCGCCGGGCGTCTGGCATATCGTTTCAACACGTTAGAACATAAACACCATGGAACTCAGAAACATCCATTTCCAATCCGAGGACGATTCCCCGGTCACCGCCGCAGCCTTCACCGCACCCGCGCCAGCCACACCTGCCAGAGAAACCCGGCTCCGCATCCGCTCGGTGAAGGTTTCCCCCCATCAGGAATATGCGCTGCGGCATGGTGAAGTCCGGCCGATCTCTGATGCCCTGGCCGCACTCATTTGCTGCCGTAAAGGCCGCGCCGAAATCGGCCCGAAGGGAATCAGCGTGGAACGCAAGGACATCGGCGGGAAGCGCATCTATCACCATGTCGATAGCGTTCTCTGCAATGATCTGAGCCAACGGGAGCGGAAGATCTTCTACGTCCTGAACGCCCTCAAACCCGAGGTCATCCATTTGCTCGACGATACCGGCCGCTATATCGAGAGCCTGCCCGAAAAGTTCCAGCCCGGCGTGCTCAACGTGGAGGAGCAGAAAAAGGAATACGCCGATCAGAAGCGCCAGGTGTCCCGTCTGGCGCGCCACCTGCAGGATCTGCATGGCAAGGACACCGAGGAGGCAATCGCCACCCTCACCCGCAACGCCGACCAAATGAAAGGCATCGTGCAGATTCTACCAACTGGCACGCCCCCTGCAAAGCCCGTGCGGCCTGCCCGCAGCCCGCTGGGCGAAACCGTTCTCACCGCCGACCGCGACCTGCGCTCCGGTACCGTCGCCTATGACCGCAGCCCTAGCGATGCGCCGGCCGCCAGCGGGCGATCAATCAGCTTCACCTCCTTCGATAGCCCGGAGCCCGCCGCTGTGACGGAGCTCGATGATTCGTTCCTCTGCTTCAATCCATAACTACCCCGCACCCCCCCCCCAATCCCATGCCGCAATACCCCACCAATCCCGAAGTAATCGCCGCCCTCACCGAGCACCGCACCCGCCACGGCCTGACCAACAGCGCCCTGGGGAAATTGTTCGATGTCTCGCCGACCTTTATTTCCAAGTATATCAACGACAACCTCGACCGCGATCCGCTGGACTTCGCCCCCCGCGTGTTCGATGTCCTGCACAGCATCGCCGCCCGGCTCGACCTGTCGTCGACGATCTTTGACAACGCGCTCACCGCCGAGTTCGCCGGGCGCGTCAACCTCGCCCGCCGCACGCAGGATGTCGCCTTCATCTTCGGCGCGGCCGGCACCGGCAAGACCTGCTCGGCCCTGCACTACCTGGGAAACAATCCGTCCACCCTCTATCACAAGGTCACCGGCCGCTCGTGTTCCGCCGCCGATCTGGAGGCCGGCATCTTCGCCGCCATGAAACACAAGGAGGGCTACAAGGCCAACCAGCGCCGCTGGCCATTCATGGTCACCGCCATGAAGGGCGATGGCGGAGCCATCATCATCGACAACGCGCACCGGCTCGACCGCAGCGGCCGCGATTGGGGCTTCGACTTCAATGAGGAGACCGGCAAGGCCATCATCTTCGTCGGCAACCCCGAGATGCAGGCCAAGGTCAATGAGAACGACCAGCAGCAATCCCGCATCGGCGTGAAGTGGGAATGCACCTGGGTGGTCAACAAGGAAAAGAAGATCTATCACAAGCAGCTGCCGGAGATGGCCCGCCGCGTCGCCAGCCAATTCAGCGATGACGACTTCGCCGAGCAAATCTCCGACCTGGTCGCCTTCGTCGCCACCATGGAAGGCCGCCTGCGCAGCGTGCGCAAGGCCACCATCCTCGCCCGCGAGTTGGCCAATGCCAAGAAGATCACCCCCCGCGAGGCATTCCGCGAAGCCCACCGTAACCTCGTGCGCAGCTACCTGCTTCCCTCTGATTGATAGACACCCAACCCAACCCCACACCCCACCCCCAATCCCATGACAACCGCAATCATCAAACGCCCCAATACCTATCCGCCGCCCCATGTGCTAGAATGTGATGGCCCGATAGGCCACCCAATCGTCAACCGGACGCCAGGCACCCATCTTGGATTGTTCCTCTCCTTTGAGGAATGGCAAGCGCTGCCGCCCCATCATAAATTTACCGAGCTGGATCCGTATACGATCGACTACAAAAGCGCATGCCGCATCGCCCGCATCATCGATAACGCCGAGCGCGCCGACG
>CAIVSK010000126.1 GCA_903908495.1 Akkermansiaceae bacterium | reverse complement strand
GGCTGCGCAAGGGGCCGGTCACCCTCAAGAGCCTGTGCGATGCGGCGGTGGAAGCCCTCGGCCCGCCCGCGCCGCCGGAGAAAACCCTGCAACAGACCGAGTTCCAGTTCCTGGTGGACGGGCTCAAGGATTTCCGCGAGGGGGCCGAACACATCTGCGCCCTAAAAACGCAATTGCTGGAAAACCCGGACATGCACCGCGTGGCCTGCGCCCGCGCCTATTCCATCCTATCCGAACTCACCGGCACCAACTGGGCACCCTCGAACGAACCCGATGCGCTCGCCTTGGTCGATCCCGATTCCATCAGCCTCTAACCCCCCCATGAAAAAAATCCCCACCTGGCAACGGCAGCGCGCAGCCATCCTGCATGACTCTTTCACGGCGCTTGCGCACTCGATGCAATACGAGGGCGCGCGGCTGGTGGAAGGTCTCACTGCCATTTCCCTGCGCCTGCACGGCAGCCCGCTGGACGGCGGCAAGCGCACGCTCAAGGCCAAGCTCGGCACCATCACCCGCCTCTGGTACGAGTGGGACGGCGGCGGCCGCAAGGCTCCGGCACTGCTTTCCGACTATTCCGCCAACTCCGCCAGCCATGCGATGCCGGACCTGCTGATCCAGGAAGTGCAGCGCCTGGCATCCGTGCAGAGTGGTGGCCGCGACAAAAACCAAAAGGGCGTGGAGGGAAAAGGCATCTGGAAGCACTTGGCGGGCGAGTGGAAAACCGGAAAATCCCTGCCGGGCGTCGGCACCTGGGTGGAATGGTGGGAAGCGAACCGGCCGTCCCTGCCACTGCCGGCCATCATCCCGGACTTCCCCTGGTGCGATCGCACCGTGTGCCGCCGCAAGGGCTGCGAGGCGATCCAGAAGATGGGCAACATCGGCCGTGCCGCCGCCAACAAGCACCTGCCATCGCTGGAACGCGACTATAGCAAACTGCGGCGCTGCGAGGACTACACGCTCGACGACGTGCGCATGGACTTCATGTGCATTGATGAGACCACCGGCCGGGTGGTCGGCATGATGGCCTATATCCTGATGGAGATTTCCAGCCGCTCCATCGTGGCCTTTATGATCAAGCCGGATGGCGCGGTGAAAGCCGAGGATGTGGATGAATTGCTCGCCCGCGGCTTGCAGGCCGACGGCTACGGCGTGGGAGTGGGATATACCACCCACATCTGGTTCGAGCGCGGCAGCGTAGCCTGCACCAAGGCCTCACAAATCATCCTGGAAGCATTTTCCGATGGTGCCATCAAAGTCCACCGCACTTCCATGGTTGGCGGCGTGCGCTGGATCGGTGCCGCGGCGGACAAGGCCAGCGGCCACGCCGCCGGCAAGGCCGTGATCGAAAGCTTCAACCGCAACCTGCACCGCCGCCTCTCCGCGGTACCAGGACAGCGCGGCAACAACTTCGCCAATCAGCCCGCCAATCTCGGCGTGGGCGATAAGGGAGCCAAGGATGCCAGCAAGAGCGAGCGGCTCACCGCCAAGTTTGAGGCCGAGAAGCTCGCCCAGTTCAAACTCACCGCCATGGCCATCGGCGTGGATGCCAAGATCAAGCTGCCATTCCTGACCGCCACCGAGGCCCAGCGCGTGGTGGCCGCGGCCATCCGCGACCACAACACCGAGCGCGGCCACTCAATGTGTGATTTCCACCGCGTCACCGAAGCGGAGATCGCCCCCGGCGTCTGGCGCGAAGTGGAAACCCTCACCAGCGACCGCGCCTAACTCATCACCATCATGCAATCCGCAACCAATACCATCGACCCACCGACCGCCCCGGCGGAAGACCTCCGCATCCGGCTCCGCAGCGTGGCCGTGTCCCCGCATGAGGAATATCAACTGCGCCCCGGCCAGGTGCGCCCGATCTCCAATGACCTAGCAGCCGCCATCCTGTCGCGCAAAGGCCGGGTGGAAATCACGCTCAAAGGCATCGTGGTGGACCGGGTGGACATGGGCGGGCGCAACACCTTCTGGCACGAGGATTCCATCCTGTGCAACGACCTGGCTGCCGCCAAAGGCCGCAAGATATACTATAAGGTCAATCCACTGCAGCCCGATATCGTGCATCTGCTCGAAGAGGGCGGATCCTATATCGAGAGCCTGCCCCTCAAGTTCCGTCCGGAAGTGCTCAACACCGAGCAGCAGGAGGCCGAGGTGCGCAAGCAAAACCGCCAAATCGGACGTGCCGCCTCCCGCCTCCAAAAACTCCATGGAGAAACCACCAGGGAACGCCTGGCTGACTTGGCTGCCAATTCCCGCGAAATGCAACGCGTGGTCCAGACGATGCCTGCACCGGCCGGCGTGCCGCGCCTGGAGGAAGCACCAGAGAGCCTCCCCGGTGCCGGAGTCAACCGCGGCATCCGCCAGATCGAGGGCGTGCGCCAGATCGCCAGGGACCGCAACGCCGCCGCAGAGCACTTGCAAACCTATGGAAAGCCCCGCAATTGGGAAACCGACACCTACCAGCCCGAGGCGGAAATCCAACGGGCGTGGGATGAACTCCCCGAAGACGCCGAACTGCCCGCCGCGTTCTAACCCTCTCTTCAATTCAGCATTTCAGCTTTTACCCCACGAATCCCATGACAACACCCCGCCACACCCCCGCCGACCTGACTCCCGCCCAAGCATACAGCAATTTCGGCATCGCCACCCACACGTTTGAAACCGTCATCGCTGCCTACACCGCACCCCAACAGGAAATCGTGCGCTGGTGGTTCCACCTCGCCAAGGAGCGCGGCTGGTCGCTCTCCAAGCTGGCCGATGCCACCGGCGTCCACCAGAGCACCCTGAGCCGGGTCTTCCGCGGCATCTACAATGCCGAGATCGACAATGTCGCCGCCACCCTGGTCAAGGCCAAGGATGTGTTCGCCGAGGTATCCGATAACCCGGAGTTCATCCCCACCAGCCTCGCCGGGCGCATGTTCACCGCGTTTGACAAGTGCCGCGCCATGGCCAATGTGACGATTTGCTGGGGGGCACCGGGCATCGGAAAAACCACCGTGTCCGAAGAATACGAACGTGCGAACAATCACGGAAAAACGCGCCTCGTGCGCTTCCCGGCTGGCTGCACTTTCGCTTACTTCGTCTCCCACGTCGCGAATGAACTCGGCGTGGCGGTAAACAAGAGCGGCCAGTTTGCCAACCGCCAGAAGATCTACCAAATCATGAGCGCCGGCAAGCGGCTGCTGGTGGTCGATGAGATGCACCAGGCGTTCATCACCTGCCGGGCCGATACCGCGATCAAGTGCATTGAATTCCTGCGTGAAATTTCAGACGTGTGCAAATGCGGGCTGGTATTGATCGGCACCGAAGTCCTGCGCCGGGAAATCTTCGCGGGGACCCATCGGGAGGTTTTCTCCCAGTTGCTGGATCGCGGCACCGTGCAGATCCCATTGCCGAATAAGGCGACCAAGGGCGACTATATCAAATTCCTCGCCTTCTACGGATTGAAAATGCCCGGCGAAAACGAACCCGAGGCCGCCGATATCGTCGATGCCATCATCAAATCCTCCGGCCTGCGCAAGCTCACCATGCACCTCCGTGATGGCGCGGCCTACGCCGCCAAGCGCAACGAAACCTATCAATGGATTCACTTCGTCGCCGCCGTGGAAGCCATCCAGGCGCTTTCCAAATAATCCCCCCAACCCCACACCCCACCCCCAATCCCATGACAACCGCAATCATCAAACGCCCCAATACCTATCCGCCGCCCCATGTGCTAGAATGCGATGGCCCGATAGGCCGCCCAATCGTCAACCGGACGCCAGGCACCAATCTTGGATTGTTCCTCTCCTTTGAGGAATGGCAAGCGCTGCCGCCCCATCATAAATTTACCGAGCTGGATCCGTATACGATCGACTACAAAAGCGCATGCCGCATCGCCCGCATCATCGATAACGCCGAGCGCGCCGACG
>CAIVSK010000125.1 GCA_903908495.1 Akkermansiaceae bacterium | reverse complement strand
GCATCCCACGGGCCGTTCTGGTTGGATGGCACATTGACGCCGCTGGTGAACATCCATGAGTCGAACGGGTTGCGGACGGTGATGGTGGCGGTGCTGGAAGTCGCGGTATTGAGGACCGTGGTGGTATTGGTGACCTTCACCCAGAAGCTGGTGTTGGCGGTTAGGGCCGGAGTGTTGAATGTTGCCGAATTGGTGCCCACCGGTGTGCTCGCGTCAGGGTAGGTCCCCCGATACCATTGATAGGTCAGCGGCAGGGAGCCGTTGGCGGTGACGGTCAGGGGGACGACGTCGCCGTAATTGGCAATGCTGGGAGCGGGCGAGCTGAGGATGCCGGCCGGTACGGTGCCGACGACGGAGATGGCGGAAGTGGTGGAGTTGATGCTCACCGCGGAGGTGCTCAACGTCGAGGTCACCTTGACCCAGTAGTTGGTGGCAACCGTCAGCGCCGGGGTGGTGAGGGTGGCGGAATTGGTGCCCACCGGGGTGGTCGTGGTGCCCGCCGTGCCTTGATACCATTGATAGACGACGGTGGCTCCGGTGGCCACGCCGGTGACTGCACAGGTCAGGGTGGTGGTGGAGCCGCTGTTGATCGACTTGGTGGCGGCGGGCTGGGTCGTGAAACCGAGGACGAAAATGGTGAAACTGCCCGTTGTCCAATGGCTGCCCCTGCTGGTCGTATTCGACCAGGCTTCAATGGTGATCGGGAATACACCGGACTGAGTGGGGACGCCCGAGATGGTTTGGGTTTTGCTGGTGATGGTTGTGTCGGGTTGCTTGGTCAGCCCGGTGGGCAAAGTGCCAGAGGTGATGTGGAAGGCAACCGGCGTCTCGCTTACGTTGGTCGACACGCGGTAAACAAAGTTGAGTTGGGGTGCGATGCCGATGGCTGTTGGCACATTGACATTGTTCGCCAAGGGCAGGACTTGCACCACGCTGGTGGCGCCGGAGACCGAGTCGTAGGCACCGAGGCCGACGACGGTGGCGATGGCAAGGGTGGCGGTGTCTGCGATGGCGGAGCCACCGAGGATCTTGGCTTCCGGGAAAATCAATGTGATGATCGGCGAGCGCTGGCACAGCAGCAGCAGCGAGCTGAGGCGGGAGAAGATAAGCCGCAGGCGGGGGGGGATTCTAACGGAGTTCATGGGGGGGGTATCGTGTGAGAATGCGCAAAAATAAAAGGATCCAGTGATTTTACGGGTTGTTGGAAGGCGGCGTCTGCGCGGACAGCAATCCGATAGGTGAATTATCTATCATTTTAAATCTATCTAGTAATTTCCTTGAAATCCGGCTGGTTGGTGAAAAAAATTAGGCCTCAGATCAGGCGATTTTGCGGGGCTTGTGGCAAGCGGAAATTTTTCAATTGCAGCCGCAGCCGCCGCCGCCGACGCCGCCGCCGCCGAAGCTGGCCTCGCGGGAGAAGTAGGCGTGTTCGGTCATGGCTTGCAGGAGTGGGGCGCGGTCATTGGTCATGACCGGTTTGGCGAGGTTGCCGCGTTCGTAGGGTTTGACGCGGACGAGTTGCTGGGAGCAACTGCCGAGGCAGGCAGCGAGCGCCGCATACAACAAGAGCGAGGGGATTTTCATGACGGGATGCAGCAGGTTTGGGTTGGAGCGATTCACTCGGCGAGCAGGGCCTCGACTTCCTTGATGTATTCCGGTTCGGTGGTGGCGCGCTTGAAGCCCTTGTGGATGAAGCGGATGGTCCCCTTGCGATCCACCAGGTAGCTGCTGGGCATGGTGGGCGGGTTGAAGAAGGCGGCGGCCTTGTGGGAGACGTCGTGGACGAGGGTGAAGGCGGGCTTTTGCTTGGCGGCGAACGTCTGGTAGTTGGCGGCCTCGTCATCGACGCCGATGCCGATGATGACAAACCCCTTGGCCGCATACTTTTCATGCAGCCGGCCCATGCAGGCAAACGAGGCCTCGCAGGGAGCACACCATGAAGCCCAGAAATCCACCAGCACGACCTTGCCGGCGGTGGCGGGAAGTTTGGCACCCGGCAGCAAATCGGCGAGTTTGGGCAATGCCTGACCGACAGCGGGCGCGCTGGCGGCGGGCAGCAGGAGCGTGGAACAGGCAAATGCGAGGCAGGTCAGGATCGATTTCATGGCGGATGGTGGGTGGGTGTGTTAGAGAGTGGGTTCAGGCGGCTTGGACTTGGCGGCGGACGAAGCCGCGGGTGGTCTCGATGCCGTGCTCGGATTGCAGGCAGGCCTCGAGATCGCGGGCACAGGCGGCGAAGCGGAGGCCGTCCTTGGGCCCGAGCACAAACAGGGTGGTGCTGTAAATGCCGGCCTGCAGGCAGGTGGGGGCGAGCACGGTGACCGCGCGCATGCCGTTGGCCACCGGCCAACCGCTGCGCGGATCGAGGATATGGCCGTAGCGCACCCCGTTGATTTCGAAGCGGCGGGCCGCATCGCCCGATGCGGCGACGGCGAAATTTGACACAGCCAAGCCGCCCCAGCAGGTGCCGGGATTGCGGCCGTCTTCGATGCCGACGTGCCAGAATGGATGCTGGCCATTGCCGCCCATGCCGAAGAGGTCGCGCCCGAGATCGATGAAGGCGTCCTGGATGCCGTGCTGGCGGGCGATGTGGGCGAGGTGGTCGACGGCAAATTCCTTGCCAAAGCCGCCGAAATCCAGCCCCATGCCAGCCAGCGGCAGGAACACCCAGCCGGGTTGGCGTTGGACTTTGGCGAGGCCGGTGAGGGCCAGCGCGCTGCGGATTGCGGCGGCGTCCGGCAGTTGGGTGTGGAGGTTATTCCAATCCCAAACCCTGAGCAGTGGCAACAGCGTGGGATCCAAAATACCATCGGTGAGACGGTGCAAATCCGTGGCCAGATCCAGCAGGTGTTCCGTTTCCGCGTCCACCCGCACCCACTCGCGGCCGGCCGCCGCATTGATTTGGGAGACCACCGAATCCGCCCGGTAGCGGGAATATCTCGCCTCAAACCGCTCGAGCCAGCCGAGCGCGTCGGCAAGAAACTGCAGGCTCGTGTGACCGTCGGGGTGGCGGCATTGGATCGAGCAGGCGGTGCCCAAGGCACGGAAGTCCACCCGCCGGATGCCACGGGCATCAGGTTCAATGGTGGACAATGCCGGGGACGGAGCCATAGGGTGTTAGAACTTGGCCGACGCGCAAAACGACCAGATATCGGCGCTCGGGTAGTCGGCTGACGGAGCGGGGTTGTTGCCGCGTCCGCTCATGGCGTAGCGTTCGTAGCCGACGCTGGCGGAGAAATTCTCGGTGAGCTGGCAGGACATCCGCAGGCCGACGCTGACGGTGGCGAGCGCCGAAAGCCGGTAGTCCGCCGAATAATTCGGCCCGGATCCGTTCGGATAGTCGGGGGGGCTGTAGTCGAGCGGAAACAGCCCGTCGAGCGAGTTCATGAAGAAACTTGCGGCACTTTGGCGGTAATAGCGGAAAAACGGGGTCACCTCGAATTTCGGGCAGATGGCTTGGCGCCATTCCAAGCGGAGGCTTTGCGAGAGGACTCCGTAGCTGTCATTGGAGAAGCGGTAGACGGCGTCGAGCGCGGCGTTGGCCGGATCGAAGTAATGCGTTGCCTCCAGTTGGAGCACCTCGCGGAAGCGCTGGTCGGGACGATTTTCCGCGTAGGGAGTGACCAGCGGGATATCGTAGGTACCGCCGGAGCCATCCGAGAGGGTGAGGATCTCGTTGCGATCGATGATCTTGTAGGGGTCGTTGAGGTAGCCGGAGCTGTAGCCGAGGGTCAGGTTGGCGGAGACGACGGTGTTTTTGTCGAGAATCTGGGTGAGACCGGTGAAAAAGTCACAATTGGTTTTGTCTTGCGGCTCGATGCCCCGGACCGAAACTTTGTCAGCCAGGTAGTTGATGCCAAAGGCGAGCGTGGTGTTTTTCTGGTTGAGCGCCCAGGTGTCGCTGAGTGCGAAGCCCTTGGAAATGTAATCGCTTTCATCGCTGCGCGAGCCTTCGAATTCCACCCGGTGATCGCCGAATTGGCGGGCGATGGCCCCCAGGATGCCCGTGCGCACGTCGTGCATTTCGGCAAGGGCGTTCGACTCGGTGGGAAACGCGCCGGTGGGCGAGGAGCCGCTGATGGCGTCGTGAAGGTATTGGAAGCGGAAGCTGGTGTCTGCGTTGATGTCCAGAATCCCTTTGAAATAGTAGGATTCGATGTGCATGCGCTGGTTATCCTCCTGATAGAGCTGGTAGCTCGCATCGTAGCGTTGGTCTTCCAGCAGGGTGAGAGCCTCGGCTTGGCGCAGCGTCGGCAGGAGGAGCGGGGCAAAAACAAGGTGGCGGGGGCTCATGGGGGAATCCTCTGTACTAACGGTGATGGGTGGCGTTGCGTCAATTGCAGCGGACCCGCAAATTATGCGGACCAAGTCGGCAAAGGCGCAAGCTGTCGCTTTTGGTCGCGAACTCAATGAAAAAATCCGATTTTTTCAAGGATCCAAGCAGCAGCAGGGCGCTACGGCGCTCTAACACCCTCCCCGGACACGCGTCAAGGCGAGCGAAATCGGGTCGGAGGAGGGTCAACCGTCCCTCAGTGAAAATACTCAGAGCTTCGTCAAATCTCCAAGCCGGTTCGTTGAACCCGGCGATTTCCTCGCCGCCGACCGCCCCATGCCATCGCATTGCTGGAAATTACCGCGGTCCCGACGCCGGAATGCCTTGACCCGCAAGCCGTGGCGCAGAGACTGGGCAGCGGAATGCAGACGGTGCTGGCACTGCGGGTTACCGGCTCCAGACCCAAGAACAACGCGCCCATTTTTCAGCACAATGCCTGGCACCCCGAACCGCAATTCTTTCGCAACTGAGAATCGAGCTGTCGAAAAGCCGGCTCAACGAGGTTATCTGCGAAAACTGTTTGGCAGGGAATATTTCATCCTGAAGCGCCGGCTCAACTGGATTTTCGCCAAAGGGAATTTTGCCAGGCCGCTAGGCGGCACCCAGCTTCAATATCGCGCAATCAAGCACCATTCGGTCTTGCTTCGCCCGTTGAAGGATGTGGATATGTATTTGCAGCACAATAAGATCACCAATCTGCGGCTCGCAATCGACAGAATCAACGGCGTTGTCATCGAACCCGGACAGACATTTTCAATCTGGAAACTGGTCGGCAGGCCGACCCGTGCAAAAGGCTATCTTGAAGGCTTGGTCTTGATGAACGGAAAAATCTCGACAGGAATCGGCGGCGGTTTGTGTCAACTCGGCAACCTGGTTTACTGGATGGCTTTGCACACGCCGCTAACGATCACCGAGCGGTGGCGACACGGTTTTGATGTGTTTCCCGATGTGAATCGCACGATCCCTTTTGCCTGCGGGGCGACGCTTTCATACAACTATGTTGATTTGCAGATCAAGAATGAAACAACCGAGAGATATCAGATCGTCCTCTGGCTAGATGAAGAGTATCTCCACGGGGAAATCAAGGCAGAATATGAGCCGGAATATGAATATGAGGTCTTTGAATCCGACCATTTGATCAAACCGCAATTCTGGGGCGGCTACACGCGGCACAATCGCATCTGGAAGCGGAGGAAGTGCAAAACAGGCGGCTCAACAGAAGACCAGTTGGTCACGGACAATCATGCGATCATGATGTATAACCCATTGCTGGGGGAATAACCGTTCCGGTCAAATCCTTTTTTATGATTGCATGACATGAACCGCTGGAAACTCAAGAAACTATGGATCAGCCCCTTTCAGGTTCTGCCGAAAGGCGACCTGCTCTATGAATTCCTCACTGCCATCGTCTTGGGCACCCAGTGCGGAATGAGCCGGAAGTGGTGCTATTGGTTCCGGGAGCACGTGGTGCTTTGCCGACGGTACGCCAAGCTGGCCCTTGCGGGGAAGCGGCTGTGGCTGTTTCAGCCGGGATGGTCGCTGGCACCCGTGATCCTCGGCACTCACGTAACGGGCAACAGCGTATTGGTGACCGAGGACCGCCGCCGATTGGCACGACGATATGTCGATATTGCCATCGAAAAGGCGAAGGAAGCGGCGAGAAAACTGCGCGCCGCGACCCACGATGGATCCCTTGCGGGCGCCATCTCCGAACTCCATCCCAAGGGATCGCCCGCCGCCGTGCTCAAGCACCTGGACGCACAGTACATCGTCGGCAAACTCGATGCTCTCAAGTCCCTGCCATCTGGCTCCATCGATGCATGCCTGTCGATGGGGCGCCTGGAGCATTTTTCCGCAGCAGAACTTGGAGAGTTGTTTGACCAGATGCATCGCATTCTCGCCCCCGACGGCGTGGGAAGCCACATCATCGACCACCGGGATCATTTCTGGTACTACGACAAATCCATTCATTGCTTCAACCACCTGACCGTTGACGATGAGAAGTGGGCATCGATCTGCAGGGGCCGCAAGTGGTACAGGAATCGCCTGCTCGAGCCGGACTACGTGCGATTGTTCGAGGAGCACGGGTTTGCCGTGCTGAAATGCGTCCATGAGTTGCACCGAACCGACGCCGCAAACGTGGATCCTGCATCCCTGTGGGGGCCCCACAAGAACCTGACAAGAGACGACCTGCAGGTTGCCGTTTCGCACATTGTGGTGAGGCGCAGATGAGATCTCCTTTACAGAAGCCGGGTGCATGAAGTTTCCTCCCTATCTATCAGCTGGCGATCACGTTGCCATCCTCTCACCGGCGGGTAAAATCGCCCGGCAGGTGGCGGAGCGCGGGGCCGATGCTCTGCGGCGACAGGGCTTCGTGGTGGCAATCGGCCAGCATGCATTCGACGAGGCAGGAGTGTTTGCCGGGTCCGACGCGGCGCGGGCCGCCGACATGCAGCAAGCTCTCGATGACCACTCCATCAGGGCGATCTTCTTTGCCCGCGGCGGCTACGGCTGCTTGCGCACCCACCTGCTGCTGGACTGGACGACCTTTTTCAAGCACCCCAAATGGTTGGTCGGTTTCAGTGATGCGACGGTGTTTCACGCCTTCCTGACCCGCCATGCCATTGCCTCGGTCCATGGCGTCATGACCGGCGGGTTCGAACAGGATGAGGTTTCCTCCGAGGGCTTCCTGCGGCTGCTTGATTTGCTGGAGGGAAGGATGCCTGAATATGAGATTCCCGCCCATACGTTGAATCGAACCGGTGTCGCCTCCGGTATTCTGGCGGGCGGCAATCTATCCATCATCCAGAGCCTGCGGGGCACGCCGCTGGACATCGAACCGCAAGGCAAGATCCTGTTCATCGAGGATATCGGCGAACACCACTATCATCTCGATAGAATGATGCACAACCTCAAGGCCGGCGGTGTGCTGGAGCAACTCACCGGACTGATCGTCGGTCACTTCACCGGCATGAAGGATGGTGAAACACCGTTTGGCAGGTGCGCCTGCGAAATCATCAGAGAAGCGGTCGCGGCTTATCACTACCCGGTCGTCTTCGGCTTTCCGGCCGGCCACGATGTGCCGAATCTACCGCTGCTCACGGGGGCCCCCATTGCGGTGAGGGTTGCTGAGAGCGGGGTGACGATCAAACCCATGAGTGGCGAAGCCACAACGACCGGTTGCTGATGGAATGGCGGTTACCGGTAGAAATCGACCACGCGAGCTTGTGTTGGCGGTCAGGCGTCCGGTGCGAGCGCGAGCGTGGCGACGTCCCACGGCGGCAGTCCGAGCCCGGCGGCGAGTTCGTTGAACTCGGCGGTTTCCGCGGCGGTAAACAACAAGCCCCCGGCGGCATCGGAGCGCTGGCGGGCGGCGGCCTCGAGCTGGCCGGGCAACATCGCGTTGTCATTGCCGTGGCCGAGAATATCGCTGATGACCGCAGCGAGGTTGGCTGCCTGACTGCGGCCACAGGCGAAGTTGCCGCCGGACAGGGCGTCGGGATGGATGACCTGGAAGTAAAAGACCGGGGTGTTTTTCTCCCCGGGGGTTAGAACCGGGCGGCCGCGCAGGGTGGGCAGCGAACCGCCGATGAGGCCGCCGAATATCTCGTTGATGAGGGAGAGACCGTATCCTTTGTGGGCACCGAAGGGCAGCAGCGACGCCACTTTGTCCGGATCGGTGGTGGGTTGGCCGGCGGCATCCACGGCGGCCCCCGGCGGCAGTGATTTGCCTTCGCGCTTGAGCGCTTGGACCCGCCCCATGGCGACGGTGGAGGTGGCCCAATCGATGACGATGGGAAACCCGTTGGCTTCGCCGCGCGGGATCCCCCACGAGTGTGGGTTGGTGCCGAGGGTGGGAAATTTTCCGCCGTAGGGCACCACTTCGGCCAGCGCGGAGGTGCAGTTGGTGTAGGCAAAATACCCACGCTCGGCGGCCTCCATGACGTAGCCGCCGCCCCACAGGTAGTGGAAGGCGTTGTCGACGGCGATTTGCGCGATGCCGAATTGATCGGCCAGTTCGATGGCGCGGTCGATGGCGCGATAGGCCACGGATTGGCCGAGTTTTTTATTGGCATTCCAGCGTTCGGAGGCGGCGAAGCGGCCGGGCAGCACGTCGATTTCCGCGCCGGGGACGCAGCCGCCGACGGCTGAGCCGAACAAGTGGTCGAGGTGCAGGGCCTTGAGCGCGTGGTGGGTGCGGATGCCATGGCGGGCGGCTTCGGCGGCAAGTTTGGCACCCTCGGCCGCCTCGGTGGCGGTGAAGCCGCGAGCCAGATAGGCGTGGCTGACAAGATGGTCGTGGGCGGCGCGGGGGATGACGAGGAAATCGGACATGATGGCGGATGTGGAGTGGCTCGAGCATGGCCGGCCGCAGTCCGATGTCGAGAGTGGAAAAATCCGGGATGTGGGAAAAAAACTTGTGAATTACCAAAAGGAGAGTAATTTTACGCCATATGAAGCACTCGAATAATGGTGGTGGTTACATAGCAGGCCTGCGTGATGGGGTCGGTGTCGGCGGCGTGGTGCGGGAAGATAGCGCGCTTGAGGATTCACCCACCGCGGTCATCGCCAAAATCCGTCACGGGTTGGCCATCGCGGAATTTTCCTCGCTGGCGGGCTGGCTGGCCAGCACGGAAGATGAATTGGCCCGCTGGCTGGGCGTTTCGCGTGCCACGCTGCACCGCCGCAAGAAGAGCGGCCAACTGGACCCCACCGAAAGCGAGCGCCTGATCCGGGTCGCACGGTTGATGGCGCGGGCCGCAGAGGTATTTGAGTCGGATGAGGCGGCCCGGGCGTGGCTCAAGCGCCCGGCGGTGGCCTTGGCAGGCGAGAGCCCGCTGGCGTTTGCAGATACCGGCATCGGCGCGCAGCAAGTGGAATTTCTGCTGGGCCGCCTCGAGTACGGAGTGATGTCTTAACGGTCCGTGCACCATGGAAGTTTTCCGCATCATCAAGCCAGCCTTTGCTGCCAGTGCCCTCACGGGGGAAGGCGCGCGCCGCTTTGGCGGGCGGTGGAATCCGCCGGGCGTCCCTTGCGTTTATGCGGCGGGCACTCGTGCGCTCGCGGCGTTGGAATTGCTCGTCCACGCCAGCCCCGAACTGCTGCGCGTCGAGTTCCAGCTCATCGCAATCGAGGTGCCGGATGAGTTGATAGAGCCGTGCCAGCCACCGCCGCCCAACTGGGACAAGCTGCCGGCGGGAGCCGCCTCACAAGACTTCGGGGCGCGCTGGCTGCGGCGCTCGGTGGCGGCGGCCAAGGCGGTTCTGGCGCTGCCATCCGTCCTCATGCCCGAGGAGCCCATCTATCTGCTCAATCCGCTGCATCCGGGGTTTCCCGCCATCCGCATTCTCCAGCGCCGCCGCTTGCAGTTCGACGCGCGGCTGGGGTGGGACCGAGCCGCCCTCTAACGCAATCCCCGGGGCTTGGCTTTGACGGGCTTTTCAAACACCATGTTGGTGATGGAGAGCCGGCGCTTGGTGGCAGGGTCGTCGGTGGCCACCTGCATTTTCTCCAAGGTCCAGATCTTGTCGGTGACCTGCATGACCTTTTGCACCTCGAAGTCTTTGACGAGTCCGCCGTTTTTGTCGTAGCCCTCGATGCGCATGAAGGCACCGTATTTCTTGTGCACCCAGATGTAAACTGCGGCATAGCGGCCGGCGCTGTCCTTGGGCTTGTCGACCCGGATCTTGAAACAAGGCTCGCCGTTGATGTTTTCCTCGGCCTCGAATTTCGGGTTGGGCCAGTAGAAGAAGCGCAGTGCGAGGTCCTCGTAGGTCACGTCGGTGCCGGCGATGGGTTGGACCAGTTTGGCCTCGGGGAAGCGCAGTGTTTTGCCGTCGACCATCTCAAACAAATCGAATGAATTGTCGTTGAGCCGCAGATGGAAGATTTGCGGCGGTTTGTGTTCTTCAATCTGGAACTGGATGTCCTTGCCTTTGAGAAACAGGGCGACGGGGATGGACTTGCCGTCTTTTTTTAAATTGCCGAGGAGGCCCTCGTCGAGCTGGGTGAGCGAGGCGGCCATGCGCGCGCCTTCAAGAATGGCTCTCGCGTCGGGAGCCTGTGCCCGCACGGGCAGGTTGGAAACCATCAGCATGGCCAGCACGGCGAAGTTCAGTTGCATGGGCGCAGCATGGCCGATGGCCGGCCTTCGGACAAGCGCCGAGATGAAGCGGGTGAAAAAATTGCGGGAGCGGTGCTGGCGTGTTTTTTTTGCAAATCCATCGTTTTGGGGCTTGATGATTTTGAAATTGCCGCCTTGGATGCAGCACGGCAGCGCCCAAGCCGCTTTATATCGCCCATGAGTCTTCGCAAGCAACTAACGGATATTTTGCCAACCTTGCTTCCGAGCAACCCGGTTGAGGCGATCAAAGGGACCGAGTTGATCCGGGTGACGCGGCTGCAACTCGTCGGCAACTACTCGGATGCCTCGCTGCGATACCATTTTTCCATCATGTCGTGTGATCCGGGCTCGCCCATCGCCAAGGTGGAAAAGGGCCAGGGGTATTACCGCCGCAGCGCGCCGCTGCCGGCGCTCTCGGGTGCGCGGGAATTGCTCTCGCTCATCCAGGGCCGGCTCGACGATCTGTCAAACGACCCGGCGGAGATGGACACGGCGATGATGCGCAACCGCAAATTCCGAGCGGTGGTGACGCGCTACTTTGAAATCAACGGGCGCTTTCCGTTTGTGTTCCGGCAGGCGTTCGCCAAGGATGCTCCGTTAGGCAACCTGTGGAAATACCCGGAGTTGGTGCTGGTGGATTGGGAGACGGGCGGATCGCCGGACGAGGAGATGACGCTCGATGAGACGATGCTGGCGCTCAAACAACGGCTGGGCATCCCGCCATTCCGCCTGCATGCGGCCCGCTTGCGCATCCAACCGTCGCTGCAAACCTATCGCGAGGATTTTTTCCAAACCCTGGCGGTATCGATGTGGGCGCAGGGCGGCGAGTTGGTGTATGCCGCGCCGATTCAGGATGAGGCGCTGGCGGACAGCTTGCGCCGCCTCAGTGCCACCTTTGGCGTTGGCGTGACGTCCTTCGGGCTCACGGCAGACATGTTGGACGAACTGCCGCGGCCGGAGAATATTCTCAACGCCCATCCGGTCGAGAGTGATGCCATCATGGCCAAGCTCGATATCAACCGTCTGGCCGCTCCCAAGTCCCGCCCGCAGCTGGATTGGGCTGCTCTAACCACGATGCGCAACGAGTCCGGCGAGGCGGAGAAGCTCATCCAATGGCTCACCCGCTGCATTGATGGCCGGCGCGCCGAAGCGTTTAAAGACGAGTGAGCTGGGAGTTCAACAGTGTGGCCGTGGTCGGTGCCGGGGCGGTTGGTTTGTATTACGGGGGACGCTTGGCACATGCCGGCGAAAACGTGCGGTTTTTGTTGCGCGCGGATTTCGCGGCGATCGCCCGCGATGGCTTGCGGGTCGATAGCGTGCACGGCGATTTCGCGTTGCCACAAGTCGCCGGATACCCATCCGCAGAGGCCATCGGCCCGGTCGATCTGGTCATCGTGGCATGGAAGGCGACGGCCAACGGCGGTCTTGCCCGGGTATTGCCGCCGCTGCTGCATGCAGACACGCAGGTGCTCACGCTGCAAAACGGCCTCGGCAATTGCGAGTCGCTGGCGGAAATCGTCGGCCCGCAGCGGGTGTTGGGCGGGCTGTGTTTTGTTTGCATCAACCGCGTGGGCGCCGGACACGTCAGACATTCCGCCGGCGGCCGGGTTGCCCTCGGCGAGTGGCAGGCCGATGAGCGCGGCCGCGCGGCGTTGCTGGCCCGGCGCTTCAAGGCGGCCGGTATTCCCGCCGCGGCAGTTGGCAATCTGGCGCAATCCCAGTGGGAGAAACTGGTGTGGAACGTGCCGTTCAACGGGCTGGCGGTGGCCGGTGGCGGGGTGACCACCGACGTGCTGTTAGCCTCGGCCGCGATGGAGGCCGAGATCCGCGCGCTGATGGCCGAGGTGATCGGCGCGGCGCGCGCGCTGGGCCTCAAACTCGGCGATGAATTGATCGATGACAACATCAACCGCACCCGGCCGATGGGGCCGTACCGGCCATCCAGCATGATTGACTATCTCGACGGGAGGGAGGTGGAAGTCGGGCCGATCTGGGAGGAACCGCTGCGGCGCGCGCAGCAGGCGGGGGTGGCCATGCCGCATCTCGAGAACCTGTTAGCCCGGATCCGGCAGCGGCTGGCGGCAAGGGCTTAGGTTTTTTTTGGCGGGAGCGCCGGCGTGGCATTGTGGCGGCGGTCGGTGAGCGCCGCGAGCGCATGCAAAAAGCGCATCTCATTGGCAGCGACGCTCACAGAGCGACGCTAGAGTGCGCGGCCCCTGCGCCTCGGCGCCCACGAGCGCCGCTAAAGCGAATGATTTTCCTTGCGCTCCGCGCCCCGCCGCCCAAGCGTAACGGCGCTATGGCAACCCACAAGATTGAAACCTGCTTTCATCCGCAACGCGTCAAAATGCTCTCCGTGCTGGGACTGAGCCTGGCCTTCGGCCTCGGGCTTCGCGCTGCCGACACTTTGCCGCCGGTGAGCGCCCCACCTGAACCGGCTGCCATGAAGTCACTCTTCAATGGCAAGGACCTCACCGGTTGGAGCGGTGATCCGCGCCTCTGGTCGGTCAAGGAGGGTGCCATTCACGGCCAAACCACCAAGGAAGCCCCTGCCCAGAGCAACACGTTTCTGATCCTGAAAGACCAGAACTTCGCCAACTTCGAGTTGCGCCTGGCATTCCGCTGCAACGCCGATAACAACTCCGGCATCCAATATCGCTCCAAGCACATCACCGAGGGGAAACCCGCCAACGCCTGGGTCGTGCGCGGCTACCAACACGAAATCCGCAACGAAAACAAACTCCCCAACGTCGCCGGTTTCATTTATGACGAAGGCGGCAAGCGCAACCGAATTGTCCTCGCCGGCGAAAAAGCCACCTGGGAAAACGGCAAAAAATCCCTCCTCGGCACCTTCCTCGACGCCGCAGGATTTGAAAAACTCTTCAAGTTGAATGACTGGAACGAAGTGGTCATCATCGCCAAGGCCAACCACATCCAACATTTCCTCAACGGCACGCAGATCGTCGATTTCACCGACAACGACCCGCAGCTCGCGCTCAAGGACGGCATCATCGCCCTCCAACTTCACGCCGGCAAACCGATGTGGACCGAGTTCAAAAACATCCGCATCAAGGAACTCGCCAAGGATTGACGCTGAACACCAGCAGGCCGGGCATGAGCAGGCCTCGACCGCTTTCCAAGCGGTCCGGGCAGCCGGTCCATCGCCACGCGCATCACCAAGCGGCATCCGGCGGGTGATGTGCGGCAGAAAGCTGCGGCCTCGCCCCCGCCGGACGCCTCGTCAGATGCCCCGGGAGCGGCTTCCGTCCCTAGCAACCTGTCGGACTTCGCCCCCCTGTCCGCTATCGATAGGTGCCAAGTCAACCGTATCGGGCGTCTGCCCTCACCGGCTGGAAGCCTGTCTTCCAGTTGAAAGCCGCTAAACCACCACTATTGGCGGGCTTGTTTCAGAGGCCGCGCAGAATGCCGCGCAGAATGGCGTTGCACACTGGCGAAATGCAGCGACAATCCAGCGCCCATGACTCCTGATTTCATCCGCGAAGCGCTGCGCCAAGTCCGTTACCCCGGTTTTTCCAGGGATATTGTCTCCTTTGGTCTGGTTAAAGACATCACCTGCGAGCCGGGCCTAACCACGGTGCAAATCGAGGTCCAAACCGCCGATCCACAGATTCCCGAGCAGATTTTCCGCGATTGCCACGCGATTCTCGACCCACTACCGGACGTCGGCCACGCCAAGGTGGTCATTGAGGTGAAGGCACCCAGCGCCGCAACCGGCGGTCTTGGCGACACCCTCGGCAAATCGTCCATCCCCGGCGTCAAGCGCATCGTCGCCATCGCCTCGGGCAAGGGCGGAGTGGGCAAAAGCACCGTGGCGGCCAATCTCGCCGTCGCGCTGGCCGCCACCGGCGCGCGGGTCGGCCTGTGCGATTGCGACCTGTACGGGCCCTCGGTGGCCCAGATGTTCGGCACCAGCGAGCGCCCTCTGGCCAACGAGCAGGATGAAATCATCCCGATCCAGGCCCACGGCATCCAGTTGATGTCGATGGCATTTTTGCTGGAAGGATCCT
Source organism: Akkermansiaceae bacterium (assembly GCA_903908495.1). GTDB lineage: Bacteria > Verrucomicrobiota > Verrucomicrobiia > Verrucomicrobiales > Akkermansiaceae > Luteolibacter. Next base: position 9,783 of record CAIVSK010000125.1, on the reverse strand, counting down.
CACCGGTGATCGTGCGCGGGCCGATGGCCACCCGCTACACCCAACAATTCCTCCGCCAGGTGGCTTGGGACCGCCTCGACTATCTCATCCTCGACCTGCCGCCGGGCACCGGCGACATCCAGTTGACCATCGTCCAAACCGTTAGCGTCGACGGCGCCATCATCGTCACCACCCCGCAGGAAGTCGCCTTGATCGACGCCCGCAAGGCCATCGCGATGTTCGGCAAAGTCAATGTGCCGATCCTCGGCGTGATAGAGAACATGTCCTGGTTCGAGTGCGACGCCGGCAAGCGCTACTATCTGTTTGGCGACGGCGGCGGCGCACGCGAAGCCGAACTCCACGGCGTCACACTCTTCGGGCAGATTCCTCTCGACGTGGCCACCCGCGAGCGCGGCGATTCGGGGGCTCCCGTCGCGCTGCTGCCGGCAGGCGAAAACAGCGTGTCAGCGGCCTTCCATCAGACCGCCGCCGCCCTGCGCGCCAAGCTGCCAGTTTGATTTCCTCCCGCTCTCGACCATGCAAGATTCAATCGCCACCCTCATCGCACTAGCACTCGCCGAAGACATCGGTGAGGGCGACGTTACCTCCCGCTATTTCATCCCGGAAGACCGCCGCGCCCGCGCCTTTGCCACCGCCCGGCGCGCCGGCGTCATTTCCGGCGCGGCACTCGCGGCACGCGTGTTCCTTGCCGTCGACCCCAGCCTCGATGTCGAGATCTTCATTCCCGACGGCAGCCACGTGGCGGCCGGGGCCCTGCTCATGCGCATCGAAGGCAGCGCCCGCTCGATTCTAACGGCCGAGCGCAGCGCCCTCAACTTCCTCCAACGCCTCAGCGGGATCGCCACCCTCACCTCCGCCTACGTGGCCCTCGTCAAGGACACCTCGGCCCATATCCTCGACACCCGCAAAACCACACCCGGCTACAGATTGTTAGAAAAGCGGGCGGTCGTCCACGGCGGCGGCACCAATCACCGCCTCGGCCTCTACGACCGAGCCATGGTCAAGGACAACCACCTGGTGGCCGATGGCGGTGTGCCCGCGCTGCAAGCCGCCATCCATCGCCTCAAGGCCGATCACCCGAACATGGAAGTGGAACTGGAGGCCGATAGCCTCGAGCAAGTGCGCGCGTTCCTGGCCATGGACGGGGTCGATCACCTGCTGCTCGACAATATGACGCTCGACGAGTTGCGCGCCGCGGTGACGGCCCGCGGCGAACACCCCACCCCCCAACTCGAAGCCAGCGGCGGCGTCACCCTCGGGAGCGTGCGCGACATCGCCCTAACCGGCGTTGATTTCATCTCGGTGGGCGCCATCACCCACTCCGCCCCAGCCCTCGACATCGCCCTGGATTTCCAACCCCTAACCGATAGCTGATCACCAACTCTCCATTCACGGTTCCCCCGCCTTTCACCCTGCTGCTGCGGGAGGCGCTGGCCTCGACCAATGACGAGGCCCGCCTGCTCGCCGATCAAGGCGCGGCGGACGGCACCGTCGTCCTAACCGACAGGCAAAGCGCCGGGCGCGGCCGACGGGGCGCAGATTGGTTCGCCGCCGCAGGCGAATCGCTGGCATTTTCCATCATCGTGCGCCCCACCGAAGCCAAGGCGCTGTGGCCTCGGCTGGCCTTGGCCGCAGGACTGGCAGTGGCCCAGGCTGCTGAAACCTGGGCCCCGGGTGTCGGCATCAAATGGCCTAACGACGTCTGGATCGGCTCCCGCAAGGTCGCCGGCATCCTGGTCGAGGCTGGCCAGGATTTCGCCGTGGTCGGCATCGGCATCAACGTCAACATCGGCTTGTTCCCGCCCCAACTCGCCGCGCTGGCAACCTCCCTGCAGCTGGCCGCCGGCCAAGCCGTGGACCGGGCCGCCGTTCTAACAAGCGTGTTGCGCCACTTCGCCTTGCGCCGCCTCCAGCTGGCCGCCGGGTTTGACGAACTGCTCGATGGGGTGAGGCTGCGCTGCGTGCTCAGCGGCCACGCGGTGAACCTCCTCACCGCTGGCGGCCCGCGCCACGGCACCATGATAGGGCTCGGTCCCGGCGGCGAATTGTTGCTGCGCACTCCGGACGGCGTGGAACGTATCATCCAGGCCGACGAGGTCCGACTGGCGGACGCGGCAGGAACCGAAGATTGATTCGCCCTGATGCCTGACAATCATCAGCACTTCATGAACGCCTCGACCTTGGCCATGATCTCGCGCTCGCTGCCGGGGACGCTCAGCACATCACACTCGCTGCCGAGAATGAATGGATGGCCGGTGGCGTGCATCTTATCCAGCAACTCGCGGGCGAGCCGCTCGACGTCCGCCACGCTGAGCTGCGATGCCGGGAAACGCTTGGTCGGCAGGTTGCCGTAGAGCACGATGGATTTGGGCAACAGGGCGGCGTCTTCCCACAGCAGGCGCGAGCAACCGAAGCTGAGCATGGCGGGATCCAGCGTGACAAAGCGCCCGATCATGCCGGTGGTCAGTTCACCACAATCGTGGAACACCAGATCCACGCCCCGCGCGTCGAACAACGCTTTGATCCGCCGCATCGGCGCGGTCACATAACGGTCGAAGATATCATATCCATTGGCCAGTTGGTTCGGCGAGAAATAGACGAGATTGGCGGCCGGCTCGCAAACGATGATGGCCTTGGCCCCGGCGTCGATCTGGGCGGAATAGTAGTGCAGCAGCAGCTCGGTGCCGAGTTCCACAACGCGCTCGATGAGCGCCACTTCAGGATCCTCGGCCGCCGTCACGCCCGTGCCCGCCAGAAATACCGGAGTGATCGGATCACCGATGAGCTTGGTCATCAGCGAAAACGGTCCGATGCCCATGCCCATCGGCACCAGCCCAGGGTGTTTTGCTACGTGGCGGATCGCCTCGCAAGTCGCCCGCATCCGCGGCGTCAGCGTGAAGTCGGGAGCCGCCCCCGGCAACCCGCTGAAGTGAAACGACTCGATCTCCGCCGCGGCGATACCGCGCGCGGCGAGCAATGCTTCCTTTTCCAGCTTGAGGTCCATCAGCGGCACCGCCAGCGGCGTGTTGAAGCGGCCCGCCGCCCTGACGACCATGTCGCCGAGCCGCGCGCCGTCCAACTCGATGGCCGCGACGTCCGCCGCCTCATGCAGCACCAGGTGGGTGCCAATAGGCATCCGCAGCCCGCCCTCGGCCAGGCCGATATAATAACTCCGCTCCATGGATTGGCTGGTTAGGCAAGTCAGCAGGCCTCGGCGAGACGCAGCGCCAGATCCACCGCACTGGCGGCATCCTGGCTGTACCCGTCGGCACCGATCTCATCGGAGTACTCCTGGGTGACCGGAGCGCCGCCGACCATGATCTTGGCGCTGGTCAGACCAGCGGCACGCACCGCCTGCACGGTGAGTTTCATCGCCGGCATGGTGGTTGTTAGGAGTGCTGACAGGCAGATCAATTGGGCGCCATGTTCCCGGGCGGCGGCCACGAACTTGTCAGGGGCCACATTGGTGCCCAGATCGACGATGCCGAAGTTGGCCCCCTTGAGCATCATGGCCACCAGGTTTTTGCCGATGTCGTGGAGGTCGCCTTGCACGGTGCCGATCACGGCGGTGTATTTCGGCTTGATGCCGGCTGCGGCGAGCAGTGGTTCGAGAATGCCCATGCACTCTTTCATGGCCCGCGCGGCAATCAGCATTTCCGGCACAAAGACTTCGTTGTTCTTGAATTTTTCACCGATGCTGGCCATCCCGGGGACCAAGCCTTGTTCGACGATCGCAAGCGGCTTAAGGCCCTGCTCAAGCAACGCCTGGGTGATGAGTTTGGCGTCGTTGCGTTTGCCGCCTTCAACGGCCACCGCAAGTTCTGATAAAGTGCTCATGAGTGATTGGGGGGGGGGAGTGGGATGGCTGCGCTCAATTTCTTGCCGCGACGGTCACACGCTCGCCACGCGAGCTTGCCGCAGCCAAGGCCATAACTCCGGCAAACAGGGCCATGAAGCCCCAGTCGCCCAGCATCGAGCCTCGCAGGAACGGCAGCCCCGCAACGTAGCACTCGACCAACCCGGCAACGGACTTGGCATACGGTTGGCCGGACAGGCCGAGCCCGGTGAGCCAGACGCCGAAGTTGCTAACCGCGAAAAAGAAAACCGGCACGGCCACCGCGCCGCCAAACTGGAGTTTCCAGTTCTTGTCGCGCATGGCCAGGGCCGCCATGCCGATGACCAGAAACGCAGCGTAGTCCAACAACCGCGGCGCGTGGAACGCGGAATACCCCATCTGCGCATTGAGCAGCAAATCACTCAACACCAACGCCAACACCGGCACCACCAGGGCACAGCGCCGGTTGAGGTAGAGCCCGCCCATCAACGCGAACGCGCCAATCGGGGCCACGTTCTCCGGGTGAGGCATGAAACGGAAGGCGATCATCGCCACGACAAGTGAGCTGAGGGAAACAATGGATGACATAGGACGGCTTGATTAGGCAATCAGCCTGACAGACAAGTGCCCGCCAGTATTGTGAATTTAGCGGTTTCTTTGGTGAATTCCGCGCGCCATGCCGCCGTTAGGCACATGCTTGTTGGCGTGCCGACGTAGCATTCCCAGCCCGGACCACTCACTAACCGACCTCACTTGCTGTTCTTCTTGGCCTGCTTGGCGAGCTTCTTTTCCTTGGCCGTTTTGGTGGGCATCTTCTTGGTCTCTTTGCGGGTGTCTTTGGTCTTCATGAGCGTGTTGGTTAGGATTGCAGCGCCCCGCCGGCAGGCAGCGCGTAGATCAAGTAACCTCTGCTCCGCCACTTGGCAAACCAATTTCCGCGCCAAACAACATCTGTTGCGATCCGCTAGCAACTCGGCTATACTGCCTCCAAGACAGACCTGCGCGGGTTAACACGCCAGGCACCGCCACCGCTCAGCCACCAACCTAGCACGATCATGGGACTCGAAAAAATCACCCAAAAGCTCCAGGAAGCCCTCCAATCCGCTCAGAGCATCGCCGCGAAATCCGCCCACTCTGAACTCAAAAGCGCCCATGTCCTGCTGGCCCTGCTCCAACAGGACGGCGGCATCGCCACCCCTATCCTGCAAAAGGCCGGCATCGACGTGCCACGCCTCAAGGCCGCCACCGCCGCCGCCCTGAGCCGCGAACCGAGCATCCAGGGGGCCTCCACCCAGCCCCAAATGAGCGCCGGCCTGCGCTCCACCCTGGACGCGGCCGATGGAGCCCGCCAGAAACTCGGCGACGACTATCTGAGCGTCGAACATTTCATCCTCGGTTCACTCACCGGCGATTCCCCGGCCGGCAAACTGCTCAAGGACGCCGGCCTCGATGACACCAAGGCGCTCGCCGCCATCCGCAGCGTGCGCGGCTCGCAGAAAGTCACCGACGATGTGCCGGAGGGCAAATACCAAGCCCTGGAAAAATACGGCACCGATCTAACGGCCAGGGCGCGCGAGGGCAAAATCGATCCGGTCATTGGTCGCGACCACGAGATCCGCCGGGTGCTGCAAGTGCTCTCCCGCCGCACCAAGAACAATCCGGTGCTCATCGGCGAACCGGGGGTTGGCAAAACCGCCATCGTCGAAGGCCTGGCCCGCCGCATCGTCTCAGGCGATGTGCCCGAGTCCATGAAACACAAACGTGTCATCACCGTGGATATCGGTGCCATGCTGGCCGGTGCCAAATACCGTGGCGAATTCGAAGACCGGCTCAAGGCGTTCCTCAAGGAGGTGACAGACTCCCAAGGCCAGATCATCCTCTTCATCGACGAACTCCACACCATCGTCGGTGCCGGCGCCAGCGAAGGCGCGGTGGATGCCTCCAACCTGCTCAAGCCCCAGCTCGCCCGCGGCGAACTCCATGCCATCGGTGCCACCACCCTCGATGAATACCGCAAGCACATCGAAAAGGACGCGGCCCTCGAACGCCGCTTCCAACCGGTGATGGTCGGCGAACCGTCGGTCGAAGACACCATCGCCATCCTCCGCGGCCTCAAGGAACGCTATGAAGTCCACCACGGCGTGCGCATCCAGGACGGCGCGCTGGTCGCCGCCGCCGTGCTTTCCGATAGATATATCTCCGGCCGGTTCCTGCCGGACAAGGCCGTCGATCTCGTCGATGAGGCGGCCTCCCGCCTCAAGATCGAACTGGACTCAATGCCTACTGAAATTGATGTGCTGGAACGGCAGGTCCTGCAGTTGGAGATGGAGAAAAAGGCACTCGAGAAGGAGAGTGACAAGGCGTCGGCCGCCCGCCTGGAAAAAGTGCGGGAAGAGCAGGCCAACCTGCGCGAGACCTCGTCGGGCATGCGGGCGCAATGGCGCAACGAAAAGGCCGTCATCGATGACGTCAGGACCGCCCAGGAAAAAGTCGAGACGCTCAAGGGCGAGGCCGAGATGGCCCAGCGGATCGGTGATTTGACCCGCGCCTCGCAAATCACCTACGGCGATCTTCCGGCCGCCAACAAAGCATTGGATGCCGCCAAGGACCAGCTCACCACCCTGCAGAAAAACGGCGCGATGCTCAAGGAGGAGGTCACCGAAGAGGACATAGCGCGGGTGGTTTCCGCTTGGACCGGCATCCCCGTCAGCCGCCTGCAGGAGGGCGAAAAACAAAAACTCGTCAGCATGGAGCAACGCCTCGGCGCGCGGGTTGTCGGCCAGAAAAAGGCAATCGTCGCGGTGGCCAACGCGGTGCGCCGCGCCCGCGCCGGCCTGCAGGATGAGAACCGGCCGATCGGCTCGTTTCTTTTCCTCGGGCCCACCGGCGTCGGCAAGACCGAGTTATCCAAAGCCCTCGCCGAATTCCTGTTCGATGACGAGTCGGCCATGATCCGCATCGACATGTCAGAATACATGGAAAAGCATAGCGTTTCGCGCTTGATCGGCGCGCCGCCCGGCTACGTCGGCTACGACGAGGGCGGCCAGCTCAGCGAGCAAGTCCGCCGCAAACCGTATTCAGTGGTGCTCTTCGACGAAATCGAGAAAGCCCACACCGATGTCTTCAACGTGCTGCTGCAAGTCATCGATGACGGCCGCATCACCGATGGCCAGGGCCGCACCGTGGACTTCCGCAACACCGTGCTCATCATGACCTCCAACATCGGCTCCCAGCATATCCTCCACGAATCGAATGCCGAACAACGCGAGGCCCTGGTCACCGACGCCCTGCGCAGCCACTTCCGCCCGGAGTTCCTCAACCGCATCGATGAAATCATCATCTTCGACCGCCTCAGCCGCAGCGACCTCACCACCATCGTCGACCTGCAGCTCGAGCGTGTTAGAAAGCGCCTCGCCAAACAGGGCCTGGGCTTGGCACTGACCCCGGCCGCCAAGGAATTCCTCGGCAACCAGGGTTACGATCCGATCTACGGCGCACGCCCCCTCAAACGCGCCATCCAGCACAGCCTGCTCGACCCGCTCAGCCTCGACGTGTTGGACGGACGCTTCAACGACGGCGACATCATCCAAGCCGACGTCCAGCACGGCGCAATCGTGTTTCATTAGCGGGGCTTCGGGCTGGTTCCATTCGCCTCCCATGGGCAATGCGGGTTAGGTGCCGCCGCCACTGCTATTTCAGCACCGCCACCCGGCCATCGAATTCTGCGTAGGCATGCTGCACGCTGTCTTCGTGGGCGATGGCAGTCGCGACGTCCGCCGGGCTCACAAGCATCAGGGCGGTGGACCAGGCTTCAGCCAGAGTGGCAGTCCGAGAAACCGCCCACACCCGCTGGCTCAGATAGGTCTCGCCGCTTTCATCACCACCGCTGCGGACGATGTGGCGGCCCTGCTGTTCGGTGCCCGACGCGCTGAGCGCCTGGTTTGCCAGGGCGAGTTGCGTTGTTTCAAGGTCTCCCGCAAGCGCCACCGGCCACGCCTGCGGGCCCACGGCTAACAACGAACTGGCGCCGGCGGCCAGCAGGCCGCCGCTCACGCCCCAAGCCGGCAACAGGTCGGCCATTTGATCGAGGGCAAAGCCTTTGGCGATGCCGCCCAGATCGATTTCGCGCCCAGCCACCTCACAGGTGATGGCGGCCGCGTCCGGATGAATGATGAGTTTTCCGACCAGAGGTGGCAACGGGCCCTCGGCACCGGCTTTGCGGTGGGCGATGCGGGTGCCAAGGGTGATGTCGAACAGGCCGCCGGTGAGGGCATACGCCTGCATCGCCAACAGCAGGCACCGGTGGCACGACTCGCTCAAGAAGAGGGTCTCGCCCGCTTGCAAGCGGTTAATCCGGAACACATCACTGCCATCAATGAAACGACTGAGTTTCATCTCGAGGTCATCCAACAAATCCAGACATTCCCTGGCCGCCCCGGCGACCATCGCCGCGTCCTCGCCGATGAGGCGCAGGGTGAAGGTGGTATGCATCGCCTCATGGGTGAACACCAGTGAGTCCGGCAGTGGCACGAGCGGGTTCATGGGGTGTCGGATTTCATCCACGCGGCCCAGATGTCATTGCGGATGAACAGGGTCACCGCCACGTTGGCCCGCAGCCCGCGTGGCAGCGGCGTGTGGGTGCTGGCGAGTTGAGTCATGACTGCCTCCGCCGATTCCGGCACGCAAAACACCAGCGGGAATTCCGCAATGTTGGCCGGTGCATCCTGCCAGTAACCGATGGTTTTGAACGAGCGCAAATACCAAGGCAGGGGCCAATAGCCGCTGCCGATCACCGCCATGGGTTCCAGGGTCTTGCCGGGTGCCCTGGCGGCAAGCTGCGGCAACCAGGACTCCATCGATTCAATGTCGCGGCGCGTGGGCACATAAGCAAACGGGTTGCGGGCGTCGGAGGCGAGGCGTCCGTTGGCATAGCGGGTTTGCCTGAATTGCGATACCAGCGCCAATCCGGCTAACAACAACAAGCAGACCTGCCACCACCGGCGCGCGCCCGCCACACCCGCCACACTGCAGCCTGCCAACACACACACATGGGCCCACGGCAAGACCATCAACCACGGGGTTTTGTAAGCAATCAGGCCGTAGATGACGAAGTGCCCGAGCGCGGCGTAGCCAATGAAGCGGATGACGTCGCGCTCTGCCTCATCCAGAGCAGCGCGGCGGAAGCTGGCGGCAAATGCCAGCAATGCCAGCAACGCCACCGGCGTGCCAAACCACCAGATGCCTCCGGACTTGTGCGGGATTGTTAGGAAATCCAGGTAATAGAAGAACGGTTTGTCATGGCCGGCTCCGGTCTTGTAGACAAAGAACGTGCGCAGCGCATCGGCCACTCCCTGGGGATGGTGGAGCCCGTCGCTATAGAAATAACCGGCGGTGAGACCGGCGGTGAGGACTGATAGGGCGACCGGCACGCGCCAGTTCCGCCACGCCGCAAGCAACGCGGCGCGGTTGAACCAACTGCGATGCCCCAGCGCCACCAACCCACCGGCAGCCGTCCACGCGATCATGCTGATGACGAAGCTCTCCTTGGTGGCAAACATCAAACCGATGAACACACCCGGAATCCCCCATTTCGGTTTTGTTAGAACCGCCATCAGCGCGAGCATCCCGAACAACCCGACCATCGACTCGTGGATGAACATGCGGCTGTAGTAGACCAGCAGCGGAGAGGTGGCCAGCAGGGCGGCGGCCAGCAACATTGGAGCATCCCCAAAGCGCCGCCGCCAGGCCAATGGGAGTAGTAGCAGCAGCGACCCGGCGATCGCCGGCACCAGTCGCATCGTGCCTTTGGTCAGGTCCTGCCAGCCGGTTTCGCCGCGAGCGCGGCACACCGCGATGGCCGCACTGCTCAGCAGCGGCCCGTGGAAGTGCTGCGGGTCGAATTGGCTGTTGCCCGATTCCATCCGCCGCGCGGTGATGCGCGCCCCGGT
>CAIVSK010000124.1 GCA_903908495.1 Akkermansiaceae bacterium | reverse complement strand
GTCCGCGGGGAGCGCTGGAAAAGTCGCTAAACAAGGACTTCCTTAATATCGGCGGCACCTATTGGAAGCCCGATATGTTAATCACCCTGTGGAAACAAGCCGAGGACGGCAAGGTGCCGGTTACCGGTGCCGGCTACCGCGGACCGTTTAGCGGGGCGGGCTTCGACAGCATGTGGACCGACATGTCTGAGATCGTCCGGCCGACACGGGACGGTATTCATGGGCGGGAATATATCAGCACCTCGGTCGAACTGGGCCGAAAGCTGAATCATCTGGAATTTGGCGAAAACGGGCAGTTGCTGTCGACGATTCCAGAGACCATCGACATTCCGCTCCCCGTCATCTTCGACCTCCCGGAGGCCGGCCTGAGTTCGAATGTGCAGGCGGCCATGGTCAAGGCGGCGGTGGAACTCGGGACCTTCATTGTCATGCCGGTTGCCCAAATCACCGCGGATTTCGAGCGTTTTCTCGATCACATCATTCCCTGCCTTGCGCCCGCCGAGATCGAAAAGCAGCAGACCGTACTTGGGAAAGCTCGAATGGTGGCGATCGACTATACGGGTGAATTGCCCGAGGCTTTTCCGGCCCTGAGGGCAAGGATCAAGAACGTCTGCAATGCGCTTACCATCATCCGGGTGCCCGCTGGGGGCGCGGTGGAGCAAGTCGTCTCGAGGCTGGCCCACAACGGCGCGGAAATTATCCATGTCGTTGCCGACTACCGCGGCAGGGAGGTCAACGGCTCACCGCCTTCATCTCCCCGCTTGATAAAGGATATTATCCGGGCCGTGCACATAAGGCTGGTCGGTGACCGGATCCGCGACGAGGTCACCATCATCGCCTCCGGCGGTATTGCCATGGCGGAGCATGTTCCCAAGGCCATGCTTTGCGGTGCGGATTTGACGGCTGTCGAGCTGCCGCTGCTGATTGCCATCGGGGCCAGATTGTACGAGGAGCCGGAGCGATTTCTGGTTCTCCCTGAAGGCTTGGAGAGTATATCCGTGGAAATTCTCACCCAGCGAATCGTCAACCTGATGGGTGCCTGGCACTCACAGCTCCTCGAAGTGATGGGGGCCATGGGCATTCGGGAAGCCCGCCGGCTGCGCGGGGAGACCGGCCGGGCCATATTTTTTGAAGAAATCGATAACGACACATTCGGGAAGCTTTTTCGAAAAAGGGAAGTGGCGAACGGATGATCCCATCAACGGTAAGAATCAGGCGAACGCCGTCACGGTTCAAGCATCAGGTGCCCAAGTACAAGGTCATCCGGTCGGATGCTTGCATCAATTGCGGCACCTGCGCCAAGACCTGTCCCTACGGCGTTCATGAACGGGTTGACGGGCACAACCGGGTCAGCCCCCCCATCGACTACAAGTGCATCGGCTTTGAATGCCAGAGCGGCGATTTTTGCTGTGTGGCCAAATGCCCCCGCAAGGCATTGAGCCTGGCGCCCAATCCGATGTACGAGACGCTGGGAGACCCCCGCTGGACCGCCGACATGATCACCGGAACATGGATCATGGCCGAGACCGGTTATCCGCCGAAACGAACCGATCTCGAATACAATGTGGGCAACTCGGGTGGCGGCTTCGACAAGTTGAGGTTCAAGTTCCCCGCCCATCCCGCCCACGTGGACCCAGCGGAAATCTCGACCGCGATCCAATTGAATCGACGAAATGACGGGCGGGAAAACGTTGTCATCGCCACCCCGGTCTACGGCGGGGGCATGTCCTTCGGATCGGTCAGCCTTCCCACCATGGTATCCCGGGCCAGGAACGCCACCGCCTGGAACACCTTCACCTGCACCGGTGAAGGGGGCTATCCGGAGGCTCTGCATCCGTATGACGATCACGTGATCACCCAGGTGGCCACGGGCTTGTTCGGTGTGCGCGAGGAAACGGTCCAGCGGGTCAAGATCATCGAGTTCAAATATGCCCAGGGGGCCAAACCCGGTCTCGGTGGGCATCTCCTGGGTGAAAAGAATACGGCGAGCGTCGCCAGGATGCGCGAGGCCGTCCAAGGAACCTCGCTGTTTTCGCCTTTTCCATTTCACTCCGTGTATTCGATCGAAGATCACAAGAAACATATCGATTGGATCAAGGAGATGAACCCGAGGGCACTGGTCTCCGTCAAAGTTTCCACGCCCAACGACGTGGACATGGTGGCCGTCGGCTCATACTATGCCGGAGCCCATATCATCCATATCGACGGCGGCTACGGCGGCACCGGGGCGGCACCGGACATTGCCAAGAAAAACATCGCCATGCCCATCGAGTACGCCATCACCAAGGTCCATAATTTTTTGAAGGACGAAGGTGCCCGGGACGCCGTGACGCTTATCGCCTCGGGCGGAATCCGGACCGCCCACGACCTCGCCAAGGCGATCTGCCTTGGCGCGGACGGAGCCGTGATCGGCACCGCGGAGCTGGTTTCCCTCGAGTGTGTCCGCTGCGGCAACTGCGAATCGGGTCGTGGCTGCGCCCGGGGCATTGCCTCCACGGACTCCGAGCTGGCGGACTTGTTTGACGATGAATGGGCAACCCAGCGCCTCGTCAATTTATACCATGCCTGGTACATCCAACTCGTCGAGATTCTCCAAAAGTGCGGCCTGAAAAGTGTCCAAGAGCTGGTCGGTCGGACCGATTTGCTGGAACATGTCGATTACAGCCGATAGCGCGGAGCCTGCCCAAAATGGATAATGCTGAAAAAATACTACGTTCCCGCGCCGCGCTTTGCCACCAAGTGCCACCGCTCGCTCCGAACGCCGAAGCGGAAGGCGGTTGCGGCGTCACTGGATTCATCAGCTCCATTCCGGTGACCGGGAAAAACATCTTCGAGCCTTCCGTGCAGATGCATAATCGAGGTAACGGAAAAGGCGGCGGAATCGGTGCCGTGGGATTTATTCCCGAAGCGCTGGGGGTTTCCCAGCAGGTTTTGGATGAGGACTACATGGTCCACATCGCGCTCTTGGATGCGAGCGTTGCGGCCGAGATCGAAAACCGGTTCGTCAAACCCAACTTCAAAATCGATAAATCCGAGAAGCTGGCGACGATTGACGACCACCGCAGTCTCGGCCTCGAGGTCAAACCCGCAGATATCATGCGCTATTTCGTTCGCGTCAAAAGCGACGTCTTGGACAAGTATATCGAGGATAATGATCTTTCGTCCCTGGACCGGCGGGACGCCGAGGACGAGTTTGTTTATCAAAACAGTTTCCAGATCAACACCCACTATTACGCCTCACTGGGCGAGAAACGGGCCTTTGTCATGTCCCATGGCCGGAACATGATGATCCTGAAGATCGTCGGCTATGCGGAAAACGTCGTCCGGTATTACAAACTGGACGATTTCAAGGCGTACGCATGGCTCGCGCACCAGCGGTATCCGACGCGCGGTCGGGTCTGGCATCCCGGCGGCTGCCATCCGTTCAGCGCGCTCCATGAGGCGCTCGTGCACAATGGCGATTTTGCCAACTACCAGGCGGTCCGCGAATATCTCCAGCAACGAAACTATTACCCGCTGTTTCTGACGGATACGGAGGAAGCGGCGCTGCTGCTCGATCTGTGGAGCCGCGTGTACAAGTATCCCTTGGAATACCTGATCGAGGCCATGGCACCGACGTCAGAGATGGACTTCGACATGCTGCCCGCCCCCAAGCAGGCGCTGTACAAAGCGATTCAAACGCATCACGTCGGTGCATCGCCCGACGGGCCCTGGTTCTTCATCATCGCCCGGAACGACGTGAAGAACAATCAGTTTCAACTTATCGGCATTACGGACACGGCGATGCTCCGTCCGCAGGTGTTTGCCCTGCAGGAAGGCGGAGTGCAGATCGGCCTCATCTGTTCGGAAAAGCAGGCCATCGATGCGACCCTCAGTTCGCTCGCACGGGAAGATGCGCGGTTCGGGCCGATTGCCGACAAATACTGGAATGCCCGCGGCGGCAGTCATACCGACGGCGGCGCGTTCATCTTCAACTTGCAGGATGCGGGGGACGGTTCAGGGAACAAGAAGCTCATCTGTACCGATAAATTCGGCAAGGCGATCGAAACGCCGAAAAACAAAGTTGCCTGCGACCTCTCGAAACGGATCGAGGTCACGGACGAATGTACGGCCGTGGCTGAAAAACTCCGCGGTTTGTGTGCGGGGAAAGATGAAGCGGTTGCCGCGCAGAATATCTTCGCCTATATCCGGGATAATTTCCGGGGATTTGATGCGAACAAGCTTCGATTCGCGATCGAGACCATCAAGGGGATTGCCCTGAGCAATGAAGACTGCAAGCCAACGGTCATCACGGCCCTGACCCTCCTGAACGACAGGCGTTTCGACACGGGCGTGCTGAAGAGGAGCTCTGTGCTGCATGTCCTGAGAAACAATCTTGATGAGCTCTTCATCACGACGGCGAAGATTGCGGGGAAAGCGAATGCACCGTTTAGCCTGATCGATTTCGCCACCCGTCACCAACTCCGCCCACCGGAGAAAAACGAGAAGACCCTCGTCATCAATGCCGGGAAGTTTGAACCGGAGGGCGACAATTGCGATGCAGTGCTGATCGTCAAAGCGGTCAAACTCGGTTGGAGACGGATCATCTTGTTTCAATGCCGCGGCCAGCGGTTCACGGGTTGCGGCTGCGGTCCGGCAACCAAGGGCGTCCGGATCGACGTCTACGGGGCTTCCGGCGACTACCTAGCCTCGGGGATCGACGGCATGGAGATTTACGTGCATGGCAACGCTCAGGATCAGCTCTGCCAGATCATGAAGGAGGGCAAACTGGTGGTCTTTGGCGATGTCGGCCAGACATTCATGTACGGGGCCAAGGGAGGTGCAGCCTATATCATGGGGAACGCCGCCGGGAGGCCACTGATCAATGCCGTCGGGAAGCCGCGGGTGGTCATCAACGGCACCGCCCTTGATTACCTCGCCGAGTCGTTCATGGCCGGCGATCCGCTCAATGGCGGCGGATTTGTCGTACTGAACGGCATCGGCTTCAATGATGACGATGGATCGATCCGGGAACTCGAATCGCCTTACCCAGGGTCCAATATTTTCTCCCTGGCCTCCGGCGGTGCGATCTATGTGCGAGACCCCAACCGCAAACTGGTCGACGAGCAGCTCAATGGTGGTGAATTTGCCCGGATCGCCGATGCAGACTGGCAACTGATTCAACCTTATCTCGAGGAAAATGAGCGACTATTCGGTATCACCGTCGACCGCCTTTTGACGGTGTCCGGTCAGCAACGAGCGCCCGAAGACGTTTACCGGAAAATCCTGCCGAAGAAGTCCGCCGCTCCCGCCAAAGCCGAACACGGCAGAGTCGACGTCGGCGCAGGTGAGTTGGCGGTCGTCAGGGTCTGATTCTCGGCCGCATGTCTTTCGATTGGCCGGATCGATTTCCTCGATTTCCGCCTCCGGAATGCGCGTAAATGCGTGGCGCATCGGCCCGTGGGCGGTGGCGCGTGCGTCCCGCCAAGTTGGACCGTATTTTTCTTGAAATCGCGGTTGAGCCAGTTGACGACGTCGTGCAGCCGCTGGTGATACGCGATGTGGGCCGCGGGTCGTATTTCGACTATGGCGAGATCCGGACCCATCAACGAGGGCCAGGGTGCCGCCCGCGAGTGCGACCGCCACCTGATGGGTTCGACCGACCTGCCGTAGGCGGAAGCTTGTCTCGTGTGTTTTCCGCCGCCGTCTGTCGCCCGGTCGCCGGTTTCAAACGTAGTCGCGGTATTCCGGCACAAACATGCGCCTGCGGATGTCGGCCACGAGATCGGCCGGACGCGGCCGGCGCGCCAGACCCGCGCGGTGGGCCTCTTCGGCCACGGCAGCGGCGATCTGGATGGAGACTTCACGGATATTTGAGATCGCCGGGTAAATGCGTCCGAGCGCCAGGTCCTCCGCCGTCACCGTGGAGGCCAGGGTCTTGGCGGCGGTCAGGAACATTTCATCGGTGATTTGCGTAGCTTCGCAGACCAGCGCACCCAAGCCTAACCCCGGGAAGATGTAGACGTTGTTGCCCTGGCCCGGCACATAGGGGCGGCCGCCGAATGTCCCCGGCGGGAAGGGGCTGCCGCTCGCGTAGATCACGCG
>CAIVSK010000123.1 GCA_903908495.1 Akkermansiaceae bacterium | reverse complement strand
GCGGGGACGGCACGTTAGATGGTTTGCAGCGGAGAATCAGGCTAATCGCCCGCCGCGCGAAATTCGACGGGGCACCGCAAAATGTCAATGTTTATTTTAACATTTCTTAACTTAGTAGAACTAACCAGATCACCACGACGAGCAAGAAATTCCAGAGGGTCAAGGAACCGGAGTCCTGGTTGCTGGCCTATCAAGTAAAATTCGGCGGTCCGGCGGATCCCCAGAAGGCCGCCTACACTGGGCTGATACGCATCAGTGCCGATTTTGTCATGGACCCGGCGGTCACACAGGCGGAGGCCATTGCAATTCTTGACACGGAAGGAATCAGAATTGCATACGGCATCATCCGGGAATGTCTCGCCAACCTAACTGCGCGCAGCCTGCACGGAGTCCTGCTCCTCCCCGACGTCGAGTTCGCAGTTCCAACACATCCCACCGGGGCAAAACATACGAAGGGATGATTGCGGCAAGTTCGCTGGGGGCTGCGTTTTGGGATGTCGTTCAATCCGCATCCGCTCCAGGGCGGCGTCCAGCTCTGCTTTCCTGAACCGGACCGCCCTGCCGATCTTGAAATAAGAGATCATTCCGGCCAGGCACCAGCAGTAGAGAGCATGAATTCAATGAGGTGATTTGTGTGTTGCTGGTCACTCATGGTAATCGTCTCTACCCATGAGGATTTTGCGCAAGTTGGCTTCCGTTACGCGCGGCCATTTCAGTTTTCGCAGCCAGAAGTTGGCTTTTTCCACGTCGAATGCTCCGGAGTCGAACGCGCGACCCAGCCATTCGTTCATGCTCTGGTGCTCCGGGTGCTTCCGGTTCTTGAGAATCTTGAGCAGGTTTTCGTACCCCCCCACACCGCCACAATCCTCCGGTGGACAGGCGCGAGCACCGTTGAGGCAGAGGGCGGTCATGGCGGCAGCCGCGTCGGCCGGCAGAATCTTGTCCACCGTGATTTCGTGCTCCCAGGAATCGCCGAAGTCGTATTCGTAACGGAAGATGTCCTGCTCGCGCGGAGCGATTTGCTGAAGTGTAAACTTCCGCTCTTCGAGGACTTCTGGATCGTCTTCAAACTCGGCAAAGTGGTTGCGCGTATCGGAGTAGCAGTCCTCGCCCACCCTGAACTGGTGCAAATGGCTGTTAGTCCAGCCAATCGCCACTTGAAGGACGGCATGCAGCCAGTCGAGACTGGCGTCGCCGGGCACTTGCAGCTGCCTCCATACTGGCTGCCTGCTGCCTAGCAGGACGACCGTCAACTGGTAGATCGCCGCGTTGCATTTCCCGGCTGCGGATTCAATGGCGGAAATCATGGGTTTAATGGTGATATGTGACGGTCGACAAGGGCGCATTCCAGCCTGACGACTGCGATGTGGGAAGCCTGATCTGGCAGGACCGGCAGATTTCCTTCCGGACCGTGCCGCGCGTGCCCGCTGGAAGCTACATGCCGATACTTCCACTTTTGGAAATTCCGGTCCTGCGTCGGTCGTGATGTCACCCGGGTGATACCGGATGACAATGACCGCTTGACTGAAAGCTGGACTTATGCTTGACTTATCGCCGTGGCCTACGAACCGCAATTCACGATCCGCCCACGCCTGCTTACGCTGGTGGAGGTGATCGCCGCCTTGCGGGAGCGGATTCAGGGGGCGGCGGTGGAGCTTTCGTGGATTCCTGCGCTGCAGAAAGACAGCCGCACGCGCAACGGCCACGCATCCACCGCCATCGAAGGCAATCCGCTGACGCTGGAGCAGGTGAGAGCCTTGGAAGAAGGCCACGAACTCGCCGCCTCCGATCCGCGTTCGAGCCGTGAGGTGCTGAATTATTTCGCGGGCCTGCGGTACGTGGAGAAGCACGCTGGGAAGAAAATCATCCGCCACGAAGACTTGTTTGAGCTGCACCGGATTCTGGCAGACAGCGTGATGGATCAAGGCACTGCTGGCAGCTACCGGACGATCCAGGTCCGGGTGGGCAGGTACCACCCGCCGGCCGCGGCCGATGTCTCGGGGCTTATGTTTGAACTGCTGGAGTGGTGGAACAAGCAATCCACGGGGCTTTCCCCGGTGCTTAGTTCCGCGATCCTGCACTATCGGTTCGAGCAGATCCATCCCTTCGCCGATGGCAACGGAAGAACGGGCCGTGCCCTGGCGCTGTGGGAACTCTACCGGCGCGGATTCGACAGCCATCACATTTTTTCCGTGGATGAATACTATTGGGAAGACCGCCCGGGCTACTATGCCGCGCTGGACGCCGTGCGTGTGGCAGGGGAGGATCTAACGGGTTGGCTGGAATATTGTGCCGAGGGGGTGCGCCAAACGCTGGAACAAGTGTGGCTGCGAGTGCAGACCTACAATGTCAAATCACCGGAAAGGCTCGTGCTGCGCCCCAAACAGGAATTGCTGCTGAGGTTGCTGCGCGACCACGGCAGCCTAGCCCCCGCCGAGATCTGGGCGATGCTAGCGGTTTCCAGACAGGGCGCGATGGATTTGCTGCGTCCGCTGCTGGAAGCAGGATTGGTGGAAAAAGTCGGTGGAAAAAAGACCGGTCGATATTCCCTCAAACGTTCATAAACGAAGCCGAAATCCGCAGCCGCTGGAGGGCGGCGTCCAGATCAGATTTCCTAGATCTAACTGGAAGGCTAATTTTGAAATAGGGGACCAGTCCGGCCATGCGCCAGCAGTAGGGTTGCATTTGCTCACGCGGAGGTAGGCGCAGGCGTCTTTTTCGGTGAGTAACGGGTTGGTGGTTAGGTCGATGCGCGGCGAATCAGTTGGCATGTCCATGCCGGTGTTGGCCCTGTCAACCGGGCGGGAGGTGACACGGATGGTGACAAATGGTGACAACCAGTTAGCCGCTGCGGTTCCAATTGGCCAAATGGCGCAAAAAACTGATGGCAAATAGTGGCTAATTACGGCGATTAAAATCTGTAACATGCTTATTATGAATGAATTACGACACGCTACGAATCAGGAGGTTAGGGGTTCGAGTCCCTTCGGGTGTACCATTCATTTTCAACGAGTTACAGAAAATCGAGTGGGCCACCGAAAAACACCCTTGGACGCCGTATCCTGGTAATCCAACCGCTCAACCCAAGCCGTGTCCATCGCCTCAGCCCCCTGCTCAACCCGTGAAGCTCTGGTTGGCCGGCCTTCTTCGTTGCCGTGAAGGTGGGACGGTGGTGGTGGCCGTTGGCCACAAGCGGGCCTGCGCCGCTCCATTTTCATTTGCCTAGCAGTCAATTGTCCTTGCTGCATGCCGGAGGAAACGCGAAAAATCGGGTTGTTCCAACGCAACAACCAACCGGATTCCACACCATGAGCGCTCCCGACAGCGGCCACAGACCGCTTCCCACCGCTGCCTTAGATCCGACACCACGATATCGGAAGCAGCTCATGGCTGCCCTGGGTGGCGCGGTCCTCACTGCTGCGCTCTCCTTGCCAGCGCGAGCCGACCCGCTGGGCGAAGCTATCGACCTGCCGGACCTCGCGCCAAGCGCTGCGGGCAGCCAGGGGTGGGTCCCGCAGACGGCCGTCAATCACGACGGCTTCGAGGCCGCCCGGAGCGGTGCCATCGGCGACGGCGGGCAGGCTGTGATGGAAGTGAGGGTGGCCGGCCCCGGCACGGTGAGTTTTTGGTGGAGGGTTTCCTCGGAAGCCGCCGCCGACACGTTGTCCTTCAAGATAGATGGGGTGGTCCAAGGCAGCGCGATCAGTGGCGAGACCGTCTGGCAACCATGCAGCGCCACCCTCGGCGCGGGCAACCATCTGCTGCGCTGGATCTATGCGAAAGATGGTTCGGCGAGCAGCGGTTCGGATGCGGCATGGGTGGATGAAGTCGTCATTCCGGTGCAGGGAGCACCGGTGATCGCCGCCCAGCCCGCGGCGGCAACCGTGGTCGCTGGAGGCAACACGGTGCTGACGCTTTCCGCCGGCGGCGGCGCGCTCCAGTACCAATGGTATCGCGGCACCAGCGGCGATACCTCCGCGCCAGTCCCAGGCGCTTCCGGGCCGATGTTCCTCACCCCGGCGCTGCGTGCCAATGCCACTTTCTGGGTGCGGGTTTCTAACAGTTCTGGCAGTGTGGATAGCCAAACCTCCGCCGTGACCCTCACCGCAGCGCCGCCGGCCCGGCTGATGGCCTGTGGCTACAATTACTACGCGCAGCTCGGCGATGGGACCCTCACCAATCGTCCCACGCCCGAGCTAATTGCCATCGATGTAACCGTCGTGGCCGCCGGTACCGCCCACAACCTGTTCGTGAAAACCGATGGTTCCCTGTGGGGCATGGGATTGAGTCAATTCGGCGAGCTTGGCATCAGCTCAAGTGCCTCTATTGCCTCACCGATCCACGTGGCTGATGATATTGCGACTATGGCGGCCGGCTACAATGCCAGTCAGTTTGTGAAAACCGACGGGACCCTTTGGAAGCTGACCACCACCTCCCCGCAGCAGATCGCATCCGGGGTAACGGCAACGGCGGTCGGCGGCGGCCACTCAGTGTTCCTGAAAACCGACGGTACGCTGTGGGCCACGGGCTACAATTTTTACGGCCAGCTGGGTGACGGCACCACCAGCGACCGCTCCGCGCCGGTGCAGGTGGCCAGCGGAGTGCTGGCCATGTCCGCCGGCTACAACCACAGCGCCTTTGTGAAAACAGACGGCACCCTCTGGACCATGGGAGACAATTCCTCCGGCCAACTCGGCGACGGCACGACCACCAACCGCGCCACCCCGGTGAAAGTCGCGAGCGGGGTCGTCGCCGTGGCCGCCGCAGCTAGCCATAGCTTGTTTGTGAAGGCCGACGGCACCCTGTGGGGTATGGGCGCTAACAGCAGCGGCGTGCTCGGCGACGGCACCACCACCAACCGCGCCACCCCGGTGTTGGTGGCCGGCGGCGTCACCAGGATGGCCGGCGGCGGCTCCCAAAGCATGTTCGTGAAAGCCGACGCATCGTTGTGGGCCATGGGGTTCAACAGCTACGGCGGACTTGGCGATGGTACCACCACGGACCGGACGATTCCGGTGCGAGTGTCGTCAGCCGCGACCGCCGTGTCGCTTGGCGCTTTTCACAGCATGTTTCTCGATCTGCTCCCCGCCATCGGCAGGCAGCCCGTCAATACCGGCACCCTCCCGACTGGCAGCCCGAGTTTGTCGGTTAGCCCCAGCGGGGTCGGGCCGTGGACTTATCAGTGGTATTTCGGCGTGGCCGGCGACACCAGCCAACCGGTTGCCGCTGCCACCACCGCGACGCTCGTGGTTGCGCCGAGCGTCACCAACGCGACCTACTGGGTGCGCCTCGCCAATCCCTATGGCTCGGTTGACAGCCGCAGCGCGCAGGTGGAAATCGTGTCTCCTCCCGTGATCACCGCGCTGGTGGGACCGTCCGCCACCCACCGGGATGGCAGCGCGATCCTCGCCGTCAAAGCCACCGGAGGGATACTCGCCTATCAATGGTACGATGGCGCGGCGGGGGACACCTCGACGCCGCTGGCGGGTGCCACCACCGCGCAAATCGCCACGCCGCCCTTGCGTGCCAGTCATTCCTTCTGGGTCAGGGTGACCAACTCCGAGGGGGCCGCCGACAGTGAAACCCTCACGGTGGGCATCGGCCTTTCCTTTCCCTCGCGGCTCACGGCCTGCGGGTATAACGACTATGGCCAGCTTGGCGACGGCACCACGGTCAGCCGCTCCATCCCCTTCCAAGTCGATGGCGGCGTCGCCTTCGCGGCAGCGGGCAGCTTTCACAGCCTCTATCTGAAAACCGACGGCACCCTGTGGGCGATGGGGGCAAACGGCGCGGGCCAACTGGGTGACGGCACGACCAGCAGTCGTGCCGCGCCGGTGGTGGTGGCCAGCGGCGTGCTGACCATGGCTGCGGGCACATCCCACAGCCTCTTGGTTAAAACCGATCATACCTTGTGGGCGATGGGCTCAAACAGCTCCGGCCAGCTCGGTGATGGCACCACCACCAGTCGCTCGTCCCCGGTGCAGGTTGCCGCCAACGTGGTCGCGGTCGCCGCTGGCGATTCCCACACCCTGTTTCTCAAGACCGACGGCACCCTGTGGGCGGCGGGCTCCAACGCCTCCGGCCAGCTCGGCGACGGCACGACCACCAATCGCAGCACGCCGGTGCAAATCGCGAGCGGGGTATCCGCCATGGCTGCGGGCGGAGCCCACACGCTCTTGCTCAAGACCGACGGCACCTTGTGGGCCGCCGGATCCAACAGCTCAGGCCAACTGGGCGACACGACCTCTACCAACCGCGCCACGCCCGTTCAAATCGCCACCAATGGGCTGGCCGTGGCCGCCGGTTTTGGGCACAGCCTGATTCTCAAACGCGACGGCACGCTGTGGGGCATGGGCGGCAGTTCCGCCGGCCAACTCGGCATTGGCAGCCTCAACGGCACCTTCACTCCGCGACTGATGGCTGCCGGCGTGGCCAACGTGGCAGTGGGCGGGTCCGACAGCATGTTTCTGAAAAACGACGGCAGCTTGTGGGCCATGGGGGGGAATGCTTACGGCCAGTTGGGCGACGGCAGCAACGCCAACGCCATCAGTCCGGTACAAGTGAGCAGCGCCGTGAGTGCGGTGGCGTGCGGCGGTTATCACAACCTGGTTTGCGACCTGCTCCCCGCCATTCTCACGCAGCCGGGCGACACCGCCATTCCCGCCGGGGGCACCCCCACCTTAATGGTCGTCGCCACTGCGGTACCGCCGTTGACCTATCAATGGTATCGCGGTGCCAAGGGTGACCCCAGCCAGCCCATTCCTGACGCCACGGCCGCCAGTTTCACCACCCCGCCACTAACCGCCAGCGCCAGCTATTGGGTGCGCGTTTCCAATCCTTATGGTGCCAGTGACAGTCGTGGGGTGCTGGTACAAGTCGTCGCGCCACCCGCCATCACCGCCCAGTCCCCGCCCCAAACCAGCTCCTGGCCGGCCAACCCCTGCCTGACGGTCACGGCGGTCGGCGAGCTGCTTTCCTATCAGTGGTTTGAAGGCGCTTCCGGCGATACCACGCAACCGGTGGCGGGAGGCACCGGCCCGCAGATGCTCGGCCGGCCGCTACGAGCCACCACCTCGTTTTGGGTGAGGGTGAGCAATGCCGC
>CAIVSK010000122.1 GCA_903908495.1 Akkermansiaceae bacterium | reverse complement strand
GTTCAGGTGGACGTAAATGAAGTTCTGTCCAGGGGTGGTGCCCCAGTGTCCGAGCAGCATGTGCTTCACATCCGCGAGCGTCAGCGGCCGCTTCAGCAGCGGATTGTCGTAAAGATAAATCTGGCCGACCGACAGATAGTTGGCGGCCCGCCAGTAGGCATCCATCTGGTGGAGCAGCTCCGGTGTGAGGGTGTTGGTTTTCACGGTTTAAGTTTTCCGCATTGAGCCGAGATGGAGGAGGCGGGTGACAGACCTTGCGATCATCAGCTCCTCGTCGGTGCGGATGACCCGCACCTTGACGCGACCGGTGTCCGGCGAAATCAGCGGTGCATTCTTCGCATTGCGCTTCCGGTTCAGTTTGACGCCGAGGAAGCCTAGTCCATCGCAGATGCGTGCGCGAATGGACGGGCAGTTTTCCCCAATGCCAGCGGAGAAAACCAACGTGTCCAGTCCACCGAGGGCGGCGGCATAGGAGCCGATCCATTTCTTGACCTGGTAGCAAAACAGCGCGACCGCTTCAGCCGCCCGCACGTCCTGCGTTTCATGGTCGAGCAAGTTGCGCATGTCCGGACTGGTCTCCGACACGCCGAGCAGCCCGGACTGGAAATTGACCATCTCGTTGAATTGCTTCGCGCTCATTTTTCCCGTGCGCGCCAGATACCAAACCAGCCCGGGATCGAGATCACCGGAGCGGGTGCTCATCGGCACCCCGGCGGTCGGGGTGAAACCCATGCTCGTGTCCACGGGTTTGCCGTGATGGACCGCCGCCAGGCTCGCCCCATTGCCGAGGTGGGCGAGGATAACCCGGCCTAGTGCCGCTTCGGTTCCGGCCAGGCGCGCCAGTTCTCCCATGAGAAACGCATACGACAGCCCGTGAAACCCGTACCGCCGCACGCCCTGCGCCTCGTACCGGCGCGGGATCGGCAGCAGCCGCGCCACGCGCGGCAGGTCATGATGAAAAGCCGTGTCGAAACACGCCACTTGGGGCAGGTCGGGAAATCGGCGATGAAACGCCTCGGTCAACAGGATCTCCTCCGGCAGATGCTCAGGATCGAACGGACTGAGCCGGTGCAGCTCCTCAACCATTTCCGCAGTGATTCGCTGCGGCTCGCTATACTTCGGCCCGCCATGCACCACGCGATGCCCGACCGCGGTCAAGGCATCACGTCCGCTGCGTTCCTCGATCCAATCCATCAGAGCGCCCACCGCCACCGTGTGATCCGGCGCCGTGACCAACCGCGAAAAGTTGTCCGCCGGGTTCACGCCTTTCACCCGCAAGGTGGCCTCCGGCAGTCCAATCCGCTCAATCCCACCCTCCAGAATCCGTCGGAGCGGGTCACCGGCTTCGAACACCGCGAACTTGATGCTCGATGAGCCGCCATTGACCGTCAGGATGCGCAGGTTAGCTGGTTTCATGGATGACTCCTTCGTCATTCTGCAATCCGAACGAAGCCAGTTTCGCCCGCGTGGACCTGTAATCCGTGTGCAGAATGCTTCGAATCCCCAGACCTTCCGCGACCTGGACGAACATCGGGGTGTTTTCGATATAGACGACCTGCCGGGCTGGCGCCTGGGCGATGTCCAGCGCAAGTCGAAAAATGTCCGCGTCGGGCTTGCGGAGATGAACGAAGCAGGAGGAAACAAAAAGATCCACCAACCGGCCCAGCTTGAACTTCCGAATCCGATACGCATTGAGTTCGCGCCCCTCGTTGCTGACCACGGCGATCTTCAGCCCGTGCCGGACCTTGAGCTGGGCGACCAGTTCGATCATCCCGGGGTAAGGTTTCGATTGCGCGAACATGAAACGCCGAAACTGAGCCCGCGTGAACGGTCGCTTTTG
>CAIVSK010000121.1 GCA_903908495.1 Akkermansiaceae bacterium | reverse complement strand
GGGCCGCAACCTGTTGGATGCCGAGGGCCTCCTTGGGCAGGCGCTTTTCCTGGCGCGGCATTTCCAGCTCGCTGGCGGGATTGGCGCCCAGGGCGTCCTGGCGCACCAGGTACTTGAACAGATCCTTGAGCGTGCCCAGGCGGCCGCGCTGGGTGGAGATGCCCAGCGGCATGCCGTTCTTCTTGCGCCAGCGCCAGAGATGGCGCTGATAGCTTTCGAGGATGGCTTTGGTGATGGCGGCCGGTTGTGTCAGGTCGCGCTCCTGCGCCCACAGCAGGAAGACTTTGAGGGCGTCCCTGCGGCCCTCGATGGTGTCGGGCGTGTAGTTGCGCACGGCGAGGCTCTGGAGATAGCGGGCGGATTCGTGGGCGAGGCTGCCGGGAAGACCGGCGGGCAGCTCGTTGGCGCTGTTGCCGCCGCGCTTGTCGTGGTCGCGCTCGCGCAGGCGGCGGGTGGCCTTGTATCCTTTTTTGCCGGGCATGATGGTTGGTTAGTGGTTAGAGGTTATCTGTTATCAGGGAAGACGCAAGACACAAGACGGCAGGACGCAAGAGAAGAGGAAGATATGCCTACGCTACGACGAATGATTCGCGGGGTCCTGATGTGCGGTTTGGCCAGGTGACCAGGTCGGGCCGATAGGGCGGTTTTTTCCTGCTGGGACGGGCGTTTTCGACCTGGCCACCCGGTGTTGGCCAGGTGGGGGCAAGGTGCCCACCAAAACCGGCAGGGTCGGCGGCATAGCTTCATTTTTCCGCCGGCTGCGCGACCTGCTTGCGGCGGAGCTTGGCGACGTCGATCAGTCCGACGTGATAAGTGTCGGCCGCCTGCGCGGCGTCGGTTAGAAGCTCGTAGCGGATCGCCACCCCGCTGCGGCCGCCGCGTGCGGTGACCAATTCGAGTTCCTCCAGGCGCTCCAGGTGGCGGCGCACCTGCGTCTGGCTCCAACTGGTGAAGTCGCGCAACTCGCGGCGGCTGAACAGGGCCAACTTCTGTTCGACGCTCGCGGTCTTGATGGTTTTGCGCACCAGGGCCTTGATGTGTTCTAGCAATTGTCTGGTTTGCGGCGAGAGTTCGTCGAGGCCGCGGCCGAGGACTTCCGGGGCGATACGGTTGGCTATTTCGATGTCATCGAGCGTGACGGGCAGCATGGCGACCTCGCGGCTTGCCAGTCCGGCTTCCGACTTGACCAGGTGCGTGATGGGTTCGCGCTGGTACTGGTGGAGCAGCGCGATGGTGTCGATGAGCGTCAGGTATTTCTCGTGGTCGCGGCGGGTGCGCGTGCGGCCGCTGGTGAAGGTGAGATGCCGGGCGAATGGATTGGCGATAAGCATGGGCTGGATCAGGCGCTGGGCGTTTTGCATGACATGCAGGATGTCGCGGCGGCGCTCGGCCGCGAGGATGCCCTCGATGGTGCGCGCCTCGCGCTGGAGGTGATGGATGCGCTCGGTTTGCTCGCGGGACTCGTCAACCGTCAGAACGAGGCAGCGGTTCATGAGTTCCTCGTCGATGTCGATGGCGGTGGTGGTGAACAGGATGGCGACGGGACCCTCGACATGATATTCCTGGGTTTCCATGCGCCCGCTGTGCGG
>CAIVSK010000120.1 GCA_903908495.1 Akkermansiaceae bacterium | reverse complement strand
TGCTCAATTACACCATTTTTTATAGTGCTGGTTGGTGACCGTGGCCGGTCGGCCAGGCATTGAACCTGTAAAAGCGTCATCAATGCAAGCCCCATCCAACAAACAAGGTGCGCCACCAACGCCTAATGTCTGCGGGCGCACTTGATTCCTCCCGGGAATCTGTTGAGAATCAGTCCACGCTTTCGGCGGCATGATGACAGTCGGCCAGAGTGGAACCATTCCCGCCCATGTCCGACGCCACCCCCGAGCAAATCACCGCCTTCATCGAACGCTGGGAACATTCCGGGGCTGCCGAGCGGGCCAATTACGCCAGCTTCCTGAGCGAGCTTTGCACTCTCCTCGAATTGCCGCGCCCCGACCCGTCCTCGCCCGACAACAGCCAGAACACATACGTCTTTGAGCGAGCCGTCACCCGCAAGAATCCCGACGGCACGACTTCCCCCGGCTTCATCGACCTCTACCGGCGCGGCTCGTTCGTCTGGGAATGCAAGCAGGGCACCAACGTCTTCGGCGAATCGGACAACGCGCCCACCACGGGCTACGGTAAGACCGGCCACGGCAAGCGCGGCACCGTCGCCTTCGACAAAGCCCTTGAACGCGCCTTTCACCAGGCACGCGGCTACATCACCGCCCTGCCGCCCGAGGAGGGCCGTCCGCCGTTCCTGATCGTCTGTGACGTTGGCCACACCATCGACCTCTACGCCGAGTTCACCGGCACCGGCGGCCAATACGAACGCTACCCCGATCCAGTCTCACACCGCATCACCCTGCCAGACCTACATCGGCCCGAAATCCGTGAACGCCTGCGCCAAGTCTGGCTCGATCCGCATGCGCTCGACCCATCCAAAGTCGCCGCCGCGGTCACCCGCGACATTGCCGGTCGCCTTGCCGTGTTGGCCAAGTCGTTGGAAACAGACGGCCATGACCCGCAAGTCATTGCCGGGTTCCTGCAACGCTGCCTGTTCACGATGTTTGCCGAGGACGTGGGGCTGTTGCCCGAGGACGGCTTCAAAACCCTGTTGGAACGCATCAAGGACACGCCGCAGGGATTTCCGGTGCTGGTCACTGGACTATGGAAGGAAATGGCCACCGGCACTGCGTTTTCCGCCCTGCTGATGAAGGAAATCGCCTGCTTCAACGGCGGGCTGTTTGAGAACACCACCGCCCTGCCGCTTTCCGCCGTGCAACTGGCCATGCTCATCGAAGCCGCCGCCAAGGATTGGAGCGCCGTCGAACCGTCGATCTTCGGCACGCTACTCACCCGCGCCCTTGATTCCCGCGAGCGTCACAAGCTTGGGGCCGAATATACACCCCGCGCCTATGTCGAACGCCTGATCCGACCCACCATCATCGGCCCGCTCCGCGACGAATGGGATGCCGTGCGCGTCGCCGCCGCCACTCTCCACGGGGAGGCGGACCAATTGGAAACCCAAGCCGAACAAGTGCAAGCCGGGGGCGATGCCAAACTGGCCGCCGGTGCATCCGCCGAAGCGAAACAATTAGGCACCGAGGCCACCCGTCTGCGCAAGGAAGCCGGGAAGCGGGATGCCGAAGCCCTCAAACAAGTCATCGCCTTTCACCGCCAGCTCTGCAAGTTGCGTATCCTTGACCCCGCATGCGGCACCGCCAACTTCCTTTATGTCACCATGGAGCACATGAAGCGGCTCGAAGCCGAGGTGCTTGAACTCATCGCCGCCCTGGGTGGTGACGCAGGCATGGAAATGCACGGCTTCCGCGTCCGCCCCGAGCAATTCATCGGCCTCGAACTCAACCAACAAGCCGTTGCCATCGCCCAACTCGTGTTGTGGATCGGTTATTTCCAGTGGCAGCGCAAAACCACCGGAAAGGCCGACACCGGCGACCGCCCGTTGTTGCCCAAGGACAAGAGCATCTTTGAACAGGATGCCGTGCTCGCCTACGATGAACGCACGTCCCGGCGCGACCCGGAATCCGGTGAAATCCTCACGGTCTGGAACGGCTACACCACCAGGACCCACCCCGTC
>CAIVSK010000119.1 GCA_903908495.1 Akkermansiaceae bacterium | reverse complement strand
GCATGATAGTGCCCTGCCCGGATCTACTGGCCGCGATATCGCCAGAACCCGCATCGATCCCGTTGGGGCCGTCGTTCCCGACGTCCGCAGAAACTATCGACGACGCCCGTCTCGGTCCACTGAGCCCTAGCCGACGGGCTATTCATTCCAGCAGGTTTCCACCGCGATCATGGGTTGCGGGCGGGCACCGCGCCAACACGCTACTCTTGGGCCGGCACGGGCTGCGCCGCACCACCCGCTTCCGCCCAGCGCTGCTTGGCGTCGGGATGGGTCTCCAGATCTCTGGACATAGGGGGATTTTTCATTTCGCAGGGCGGTCGGGGGGCGGGGCGACGGCGAAGCTGAGCCGCAGAGTGCTGCCGGGGTAGATCACGCGGCGCGCGCTGAGCACTTCGCAGAGGTACGCGAGCAGGCGCGTGCGCTCGGGCGTCGCCTGGGATTCGAAGTCCACCTGCAACACCCCGTCGCTGATGCTCAGCGTGCCGGTGCTTTGAATCATGCCCTCGACCATCCCGCGCTCATTGCCGTTGGTGCCCTGCCAGATGTCGCCCACGATGCGGGCCATTTCGCCTTCCGCCTGCCAGGCGCTCATTTTCACCAGGTTGCCGAGCATGCGCGTTTCGCTTTCCAGCATTTCGTAGTCCGCAGCGCTCTCCCGGCGCGGGGTGAGCTTGAGCGCCTCCTCAATCACCTTGAGCCCTGCGGCCAGGGCTTTGAGTTCAACTCCTTTCTTGCCTTGATGGAGTTTGACGAGCGATTCGAGCTTGCCTTGGGCGATGTCGTCGAGTTGCCGCCCGAGGATCTTGGCGATGCGCCCGCGAAGGTTGGCGCGCTGTTTTTGGAGGCTGGTGTATTCCGGATTGGGGTGGTCCAGGCCGGCGGGCACGCGCTGCATCCGGTAGGTGTAGAGATGGTCCAGAACGTAGGCCCCGATCATGTGCTTGAAGAAGTTTTCCTGAGTCCAACGATTGAAGAGCATGCCGCACACGCGGGTCGCGGGCTGATCCCGGATGGGCGTGATGACATGGGTGGTGCCGGACGTGGTGCGCTTGATGATGATTTCGCGCAGTTCGACCATCTTGCCGGTTTTGCGGCGGGTGCCCTTGGCGTCGGTCTCGTAGATGGGCAGTTGACAGGTCCGTTCAAGGGGCGCGTAAGCATACTCCTTGCCGTTGATGACGGTGGGTTGGGGCACGAAGAGCGCGTGGTCGACGGGTGCGGGTTGTTTGTGGTAGGCGATGAAGTCGGCACCCATGTCGATGATGGTTTGGTAAACTTTGGCTTCCGCGCCGCCGCGGTCGAAAATCACGGTGATGCGGCGTTGGCCGCAGACTTCCTTGGCCAGGCGGAGCAGTTCGGGAAGCATCTGGTTGAGCCGCTCGTTGAACGGGGTGGGCAGGCACAGCAGCGGGGTGGCGTCGGCCAGGTTGATCCAGTAATCGGTGCCGCCCTTGACGACCCGCTGCTTGCTGGTGGAGAACACCTTGCCGATCTTACTACCACCGTAGTAGCATTGGACGTGACCGTCCACATAAAGGACGGCCTCCGGGTGTGAGCTGCCCGCCATGAGGTCTTTGGCGCGCAGGTTCATCAACTCGGCGGCCTTTTTCCTGGCGGCGAGAGCCTTGAGTTTGCGCCGCAGCGTCTTGACCGCCGGGACCCGGTCAAGCCCGAGGAGACGGCCGATGAAGAGGGGATTGGACTGGTTGATGCGCTCGGGGTTGCCGACCCGCAGGACCGCCATGCAGAAGAGCGTCAGGAAGAAGCTGCGCAGGCCGTAGAAAGCCGGGCCCATGGTGCGATAGGTGGTCCGGGCGTTCTCCAGGAAGCCCGAACCGGCGAAGATGGCGATGGCAAGAAGCGCGCCGGCGCCCTTGACGTGAGGGCATGGCGCAAAGATCGGAGGAGCGTCTTCAATGAACCCGAGACAGGCGGCCATGCGGTCCGCAGCGCGGTTGAGCGGATCGCCGGCAGGCTGGCAGGATCCCGGCGCACAGGCACCGGTGGGACTGGCGGACGCGGTGGTTTCGCTAGACACGGTGGTTTCGCTAGACGCGGTGGTTTCGCTAGACGCAGTGGTGGCGGTGGCGGTTTCGCTTTGGAGAGCTTGGAGTTCGGCGGCTTCCTCGTCGAGCGAACTGGTTTGGATCTCCGGCAGTTCGAGTTGTGGTTGGGTGCCTTGGGCGAGGGCCGAGTTCACCGACCTGGGTGAGACCTTGGTGATCCGGGCGATCTCCTTGATGGTGAAACGCTGGCCGCGGAGTTGTTGGATCCGGGCGCAAAGGGTTGGGGTGAGGGATTCGGGGCGACCCTGGATCTTCTGAACGAGGCCCTCAACGCCGCCCTTGCGGAAGGCGGCGACCCACAGGTTGATGGTGCGGATGGTCACCTGCCAGGCGGCGGCAATTTCCTTTTGACTGATGCAGTGGCTCAAGTGGAGCTGGACGGCGACGTAGCGATCATGGGTTGGATCGGACAGCTCGATGTGGAAGGCGGGCTGTCCGTTGAGGAGGACAAGCCGCACGCCGGCGGAGGTGATGACCGAGAGTTGCGGGGTGAGGCACCGGGACCGGGTCTCGGAGAGCACGAAGGGCAGGGTGTCAGGCATCGGGTCCATGGGCAAAACGGCGGCGCGGGCCGCTGAAAGAAACATGCGCGTACGCGCACGCGCGAATCAAGAAATATTTTTTGCGCATATCAAATATTTTTCGAACCGGCTGAATCGTTGGCAAATCAACGGATTTCCGAATTCAGCGGCCTCCGGCCGGAGGGCCTATGTCCAGAGATCTGGTCTCTATCAGAATGTCGAAGATCCGCTGCTTCTCCTCGGCCGGAAGATAGGCATAGCGGTCCTGCGGCTCGCGACTGCGCAAGACCCCCTGCAGCCGGTCGAGGATGCGCAGCTTGAGCGTGACGGGCAGGGCAAAAAAACTTTCAGAGTAGATCAGAAAGCTACAGCGCTGGGCCAACAAGCGCTCGTGCAACTGTAGGTCCTTGAGGGCATGTCCGGCCATGCTGCGTGGCGCCCCCTGAGTGAAGGCCTGCTTGAATTCGGGGTTGCCGACGACGCCCTCGGGCAGCGGCGCGGCGCGGCGGAACAGCAGGTGGTCAATCACGTCCTGGACCACGCTCGCATACACGCTCTTGACACTATCATAGGCCGGCTCATCCGTGACGGGCTCTTTCAAAGCCATCTGTAACTCGTGCTG
>CAIVSK010000118.1 GCA_903908495.1 Akkermansiaceae bacterium | reverse complement strand
CGGCCGAGTAGCGGAACGCGAGCACCTGGTCGGGGTGGCTGGCAAATCCCTCGCGGGTGAACTTGATGTTATTATAAGTGAAGGTGGTGGTGTGGACGCCGGTTTTGATATTGAGGCTGCGCTGGTAATCCGCGGGCACTGCGGCCGGGATGTCCCAGCTGAGCGAAAGGTCGCCAAAATTCCGATAGCAGCCGAACCCGTGATCGCCGCAATCGTAGGCACCATCCCAGTTGTTATCACCGGACCACAGGCTTTGTTCGTTGAATTGGATCCGCTCGTCGCGCAGGCCGCCAAAAAGCATGGCACCCATCCGGCCATTGCCGATGGGCAGGGCGCCGCCGGGCCAGTCGCTGGCGGGTTGGCGGTAATTGAGCGTTTGGCCGGCGTCCGGCGGCGTGGCCAGGACTGTCAGTTTAGAAGGAGGATAGGCTTCTAGCCTGTCATGCACGACGGGTTTCCAGCCTGTCGTTTCAGGCGCAGACAGGCTGGAAGCGCTGTCTTCCATCACAGGCGGGACGCCTGTTTTCCGCTCGGAGCGCGCTAGACTGCCTGTATTGGGCGGCGTGGCCAGCGCCGGCGCCAGCAGCGCCACGGGCAATAGGAAATGGATCAGGGTTTTCATGGGTGTCTCAGGGGGGGGATTATTCTGCGGCGGGTTCGGGTTTGACTACAATCACCTTCGTCTTGGCCCACTCGTCACCGAGCCGGCGGCCATGTTCGGCTTTGTCCTCGCGGGTGAGCAGGATGAACAACTCGACGACTGCGAACAAGGGAATCGCCAGCACGGCGTTGCGGATCAAGCCGGGTTCCCAGTTGCCCGCCAGCGACTTGTCGTCGAGCGTGACCGCCCTCAGGTGCATCGCCTTCTTGCCGACGCTCTGGCCGCCGAGCCATGGCAGCGAATCGCGGGTCACCAAATATGCCAGCCCCACCAGCCACGGCAGCCCGTTGCCGAAAAAGCCGGGCAGAATCATGCGCGTGGCCATCGACAGACCGGTGGCCACCACACAATCGATCACCGCCGCGATGACGCGCGTGTTGAATGGCGCCAGGGCCGCTTGGTCCGCGGGATCCTCGGCGGGCTCGTGAGACACCCGGAGCTTGAGCTTGGTGGGGTCTTCCGGCACCGCGGCGGCGGCGGGTGGCGTCTCGGGTGCGGGCGCAAACGACGGCACCGGTGGCGAGTAGCGCGGCAAGTCCGGCGGCGGCGGCGTGGAACGGGGAGGGGGGGTGGATGATTGTTCCATGGCAGATGGCCCCTCAAATACCCGCGCGCCGCCCCAATGTCCAGCCGATTGAGGAAGTGGGGAGATGATGCTGGATGTTGGATGCAGAGGGAGAGGTGCGGGTGGGAAGATGCGCCGTGCCCGGTAGGGCCATGCGGCCTCGCTTGGCCCACTTTCCCCCTGAGGGCGAGGTGCATTTGCCTGGTTCTTCACCGCGCCCTGGCCCCGCCCATGCGGGCGGACAAGTGGGTCGGCCGAGGCCGTCCGCCCGGTAGGGCCAAGTTGTCGGTTGTCAGTTGTCGGTTGTCAGTTGTCAGTTGTCGGTTGTCAGTTGTCAGTTGTCGGTTGTCAGTTGTCAGTTGTCGGTTGTCGGTTGTCGGTTGTCAGTGAAGAGACGCTGCGCCCGGTAGGGCCAAGCGGCCTCGCTTGGCCCACTTTCCCCCTGAGGGCGAGGTG
>CAIVSK010000117.1 GCA_903908495.1 Akkermansiaceae bacterium | reverse complement strand
TCGGAGGTCGGCCATTGGCCCTGGAGGCGGCGCAGGCGCTGCAAATTGATTCCACGCCCGTAGGAATGGAGCCAGTCGATTGCTAGATCGAGCAACCGGGCGTCGTGGCGCCCGATCTCGGTGGTAATCAGCACGAGGGATTCGGGATCGATGATCCAATCGCCTTCGGAGGCACGGTTTCCCGGAACGCCCAGCGAGGTCCACTGACGCCAAAGAAAATCGAGCAATTGGCCGAGCAGCCTATCCCGCGAATTGTGTAATGAGGTCGTCATGGCCGAGGTAGGTGAGCAGGTTCGGAAGGCGGTCGAGGTGTGGCAGGCCCGGGAAGGAGGCGATGAGCCAACGGAGGGCGTCTTCAGACTCGCGGGCGTCGGGTGCCAGGGCTCGGAGGTCTTCAAAATCCCGGGCTTCCGCCCGGTTGAGCGTGGCGTAGATCTTGAGTTGAATCTGGCCTGACCGGGTCACAAAACTGATCCTCAAATGGTGACCGTAATCGCGGGTTTCCAGCTCCTGCCAGAACGAGGCGGGCAACAGGTGCAGGTCGGGAAAATGCATCGAAGCCGCGCTATTGAGCCAGTTCCGGCCAAGGCGCAACTCGTCCGCCACTTGCAAAGCCGCCTCCTTGAGTGCTTCTGGCATCGGAAATGCCACATCCACTCCCCCATGCCAGTCCCGCCTGGCAAGAATATCGACATCGTGGGTGGATCGGGAGACGATCTGCTGGGCCAGCAAGGCGGATCCTCCACAGACGACCAGCCAGAATCCGTCACCCTTCCGGGTGGCGAGCAGGTTTCCGAGGAGTCGCAGGGCTTCCTCCAGGTTTTGTCGGCTCAGTTCCATAAAGAAGAGCGCTAGAATATCCGCTTTGGATGTTTTGGCAAGCTTTCATCTGGCTTTTGTCTGGATTTCTGGAGCTTTCAGCACGGAAGGGTCGAAGATTGGAGATAACCGCCACACCAGATCACAGCCCCCCCAATTGGCGATTGTCCCGCTCAGCCCCCATTCCCTTTCAGGCGGACCAAGGCGCGGTCCATCCCATCGCGCAAGATCCATGCCTGCGTGCGCGCCGATGACTCCGAGCGTGCCGCTTTGAGGACCTCGGCGAATTCCTTACGGGATGCTTCCGGCACCCCATCCATGGTTTGCAGCGCCTCACAGGTGATTTCGTAGAGGGCGGCACAAGCGGCAACATCGCCCTTATTGAACAATGGCACCCCCCGCTCGATGGCCAGTTGGAGCAGTCCGGCCGGGCTAGGGGCGGCCGCCTCCGGGGTCGCCGGAATCAGCACCTGGTCGATCACATGGATGATGCCATTGGAGGCTTGGATGTCGGCAGTCACCAAGTTCGCCGAGCCGATCCGAACCCGTCCGTTCTCAAATCTCACTGGAATCCTCGAGCCTTGCAGGGTGGTACCCTCACGCAGTTCCAAGGCCTTGGCAAGGGTCACTTGCCCGGCGATCACGTGGTTCTTAAGAATGGCCAGCAGTTGACCACGGTTTGCGGGCTTCAAGAGGGTCTCAACGGTCCCGGCTGGCAGTTTGGCAAAGGCCTCGTCCGTGGGTGCCAACACCGTCAACGGACCTTCCCCCCCGAGCAATCCAACCAAATCCGCGGCTGAAGCTGCGGCCAGCAAGGTCTTGAAACCACCAGCGGCCGTGGCCACGTCGACCAGGGTTTTGCCACCCTTGGCAGCCGCGGCAGCGTTAGAGGTTTTCTCATCGGTCGCCCTCACGGACTCGATTTCCAGTGAAAATGGCCCCGCTTTTTTGTCCGCCAGCGTGAATCCGACCGAGGCCACTGCCGCCGGATTGAGGGCTTTGATAGGAAGCGCGCGCCCGAATGCCTGGAGCTTGAAATCTGCGAGCGGGACGCGGATTTCCCGCCATTCTCCCGCAGTGGTCGGAAGATCGGCCCGGTATGAGCTTGCTCCCATCTGGCCGGAGGTCCGCAGCTCCACCCAGTAAGTCCGGCCATCGCCCCGCGCCTTCACGAGAATGGCGGACATCTCGGACAAGTCGAGTTTGCGCTCTGCCGTGCGGATAGAGGCAAAGCCGCCGTTGTTTTCGAGCGAAAGCTCGCCGCTGAATAGCAAAGTCCCCTCATTGGTGCGTTTGACCCCACCCTTGGAGACGCCGCCCATCACCCCATCGTTCACCGAGTTCCAGAGAGTCGCGGAATCGGCCGTCTGGAAACTGGCCAGATCTTGTTGCACAGCCAGGAGCGGCGACTGCGCCAGCAGGGCGACGAAGGCGGTAGCGAGGATCCCGCCGCGGGCGGGTGAAGATGGCTTGTTGGTAGTCATTGGTGTGGCTTGTGGTTCGTGGTTTCTCCAGAGCTCGTTCAACACTCAGGGCGTTGGCGATCTTGTGAATAACTTGTTGAGCTTTGTCGCGATGTCAAAATATTTGTGTATTATTTGTAGAATTATTTTATCCAGCCATTTGGACCGGTCACTTTTGGCGAAAATTCCATTAAAATACGCAGTTCGACGAGGAATCAAAAACGGCGGAAAGCAGCGGCAATTGAAATTTCCACTTGCGTTGTCGGGTGGATTGTGGAAGCTTTGTGCAGGAAATGTCTGATGCTCACCATCCAATCGAACTGGTCTCCCGGATCACCGGGCTGAGCATGCATCTCATCCGAATCTGGGAGCAGCGCTACCAGGCGGTGGAGCCGCAGCGAACCCCAACCAACCGGCGCCTCTACGCGCAGTCGCACATCGAGCGGCTGAACTTGCTGCGCGAGGTGACTCAAGCGGGCTACAAAATCAGCCACGTGGCGCGGTTGCCGATGGAGACGCTGGTCAAGTTGGCTGCCGAGTCCGGCGCTGGCAGTGACCGCGCCGCCCCCTCCGCGACCGATGCGCCCCCCCCCTCTTCCCTGCTCGACGACTGCGTGGTTGCGATCAGGGCCCTTGATGCCGCCGCGCTGGACGAGGTTTTCAAACGAGCCTCGACCGCGCTGGGCGCGCTGGGGCTGCTACTGCACCTGATCGCTCCCCTCAGCCAGGTCCTGGGTGAAATGTGGCGGGCTGGAGAGATCACCGCCGCCCATGAGCATTTTGCCACGGCGGTGATCCGGGTGGCGCTGGGGCAGGCCGCCAAGTCATTCGGGGTCCATGAGCATGCCCCGCTGCTGCTCGTGGCCACCCCGGCTGGCCAGATCCATGAACTGGGCGCGTTGCTGGTCGCGGCCACCGCGGTCAATTTCGGTTGGCGCGTCACCTATCTGGGGGCCAGCCTGCCGGCGGCGGAGCTTGCCGGCGCGGCACAACTCAGCCGGGCGCGCGCCGTGGCCCTGAGCCTGGTCTATCCCGAGGACGATCCGCAACTGGCGGCCGAGTTGGAGCGCTTGCGTGACGCGCTGCCGGCGGAAACCGCGATGCTCGTCGGCGGCCGCGCCATGCCCGCCTACCGCGACGTGCTGGAGAATGTCGGTGCGGTCACCGTCGAGAACCTCGCGCACCTGGGGGAGCGCTTGGACAACCTGCGCAAACCCAGTAACCCAACCACCGCAAGGCCGCGGGATGAACGAACGCAGCCTGCAAACCGAACTTTGGCTGCCATGCCGCCAAACTGGAGGGCCTGCGCGGTCAGCCCGGCCCCCTCGCAACCATGAACCTTGACCAACCTCGTTGTCCCACCAATCAACTGACGGCAGTTAGCAACACCCGATTTTCATTCGATGACCCCACCTGAATCCCCGCTCATCCTCATCACTGGCGCCACTGGCTACATTGGCGGCCGGCTGGTGCCGCGCTTGCTGGAAGCAGGCTTCCGCGTACGCTGTCTGGTGCGCGACGGT
>CAIVSK010000116.1 GCA_903908495.1 Akkermansiaceae bacterium | reverse complement strand
GTCACCAATACCACCACGGTCCTCAATACCGCGACTTCCAGCACCGCCACCATCACCGTCCGCAACCCGTTCGACTCATGGATGTTCACCAGCGGCGTCAATGTGCCATCCAACCAGAACGGCCCGTGGGATGCTCCCCAGCACGACGGGGTTCCTAGCATTCTGCGCTTCGCCTTCAACCTCGACCCCAACATCTCCGACCTCCGCCGCCTGACCGTGGGTGGCGGCGGCACCGCCGGATTTCCGGGCATGAGCCGGGTCGGCGGCAAGCTGCGCATCGAATTCATCCGGCGCAAGGCCACCACCAATCCGGGCATCAGCTACACCCCGCAATGCAGCATGAATTTGACCACATGGACGCCTTTGACCACCGGCCTGACGGTGACGGCGATCGCCGGCACCACGGTGTGGGAACGGGTGGTGGTCGATGGACCGGCCGGCCAGCCGACCTGCATCGGCCGCGTGGTGGTGGACCAACTGCCGTGAACCCGTCCGCCGACACACTCCGTCAACTTGCGCGCCGGGCGCGCCTGCTAACACTCCGACCCTCAATGACCGCCCCGAAACTTTTCTTCCTGCTGGCGGGCCTGCTCGCCGTCGGCACCTTGCCCGGCCACGCCCAAATGCGCAAAATCATCGCGGAACTCAGCCCGATGGCGGCATCCGACGCGGTGCATCCCGCCACCACCGTGCGTGCGGCGCTGGTGGTGAAGCTGCCCGAGACGTATCACATGCAGTCGAACAAGCCGCGCAATCCGCTGCTCATTCCGACCCGCCTGCAAGTGGAAACCCCGGCCGGCGTTCAAGTCACCGAGTTCGTGTATCCACCCGCCATCGACCTCAAGCAGGAGGACGTCGAGCTGCCACTCGCCGTGTTTGAGCGCGAGTACGCCATCGGCATCAGCCTGACCGTCGGGGCCGACGTGGCCCCCGGCGATCTGGTCATGCCCATCCACTTGCGTTACCAAGCCTGCGACGACAGCATGTGCTACGGACCGACTAACATCGATGCCAAATGGACGCTCAAAGTGCTGCCGGCCGCCACTCCCCTCACCCCGCAGCACGCCGACCTGATTGCCAAAATCGCCTTCGGCAGCGGCCAGGCGCCACCCGCAGCCACCCCCGCGGTGCCAGCGCCGGCCCCGGCACCCGGCGAGCCCGACGCGGGCATCGCCAAGCTCGACGACTTCGCCGTCAGCAGCACCGCCGGCGGCTACCTCGGGGCCGACGCCTTCCTCAAGTTCATCAGCAACGCCGAAGCCAACGTCAAGGAAGTCGGCATGTTCGAGGGCCACGGGCCGCTCGCCATCATCGTCCTCGTTTTGTTAGGTGGATTCGCCCTCAATCTAACGCCCTGCGTGCTGCCGATGATCCCCATCAACCTCGCCATCATCGGGGCCGGCGCACGCAGTGGATCGCGGCGCCGCGGAATGCTGTTAGGCGGCACCTACGGGCTGGCCATGGCGCTGGTGTATGGCGTGCTCGGCCTGGTGGTCATTCTCACCGCTGGCAGCTTTGGCACGATCAACGCCTCACCGTGGTTCAACCTGGGCATCGCGCTGCTGTTTGTGGTGCTGGGTCTGGCGATGTTCGACGTGTTCACCATCGATTTCTCGCGCTGGTCCGGCAACTTCAACCCGGCTGCGCGGCGCGGCAGTTTCCTGCTGGCGTTCTCGATGGGGGCGGTGGCGGCACTGCTGGCCGGCGCCTGCGTCGCTCCCGTGGTCATCCAGGTGGTCCTTTTCTCCAGCAACCTCTACGCGAAAGGCACCCAGAGCGCGCTGGCCCTGCCATTTTTCCTCGGCATCGGCATGGCCATCCCCTGGCCCATCGCCGGGGCCGGCCTGGCCTCGCTGCCCAAGCCGGGCGCTTGGATGGTCCGCGTCAAGCAGGGGTTTGGCGTGCTCATCATCGCCAGCGCCGCCTACTATGGCTATCTGACCTATGAAATCCTCGCCGGTCGCACGGCGGACACCGCCCAGGTGGCGGCCAGCGCCAACGAAAAAATCAAGGAAGGCTGGCACATGTCATTGGCCGAGGGCCTCGCCGTGGCCGAGCGCGAACACAAGCCCGTGCTCATCGATATCTGGGCGTCCTGGTGCAAAAACTGCCTCACCATGGACAAGACCACCCTGCAGGATGCACGCGTCAAGGCGGCGCTGGACGGTTACGTGAAAATCAAGTTCCAAGCCGAGCAACCCGACGCCGATGGCATCAAGTCGGTGATGCAGCGCTTCCACGCGGTGGGACTGCCCGGCTACGTCATCCTCAAGCCCAAATCCGCGGCGCTGCCACATCCCTGAAAGCGCCCGGAGGGGGGACACTGTCCTCCCGTGAAAGCATGGAACCGCTCAGCCCAGGCTCATTTTCCCCGTGCTCTGGACGTCTGAGGCTCGACAGCGGCCGATTCTTGTGCAGTTTCAGAGTTGCCGACCATGCAAGCCCAACCCATCGCTTTTGCCCTGCTGCTGCTCGCCTCGCCGGGGCGCGCCGATTCGCCCCAAGCCGCCACCAAAGACGACCACCGCGCGCCGGTCGAATCGATCGACGACCAAGCCCCCGCGACCCATCCGCCCGCCGGTGCCGCGCCCGCCGAGTCCGGGCAGGACTGGAGCCTGCAGAAAGTCCACGATCGCGAGCACCCGGATCTCGCCGAGACCGGCCATCAAATCCATCCGGCCGGCACCTCTATCCGCGTCGGTGGCAGAATCATGAGCATGGCCTTGGCGCGCGACGGCAAGTTTCTCGTCGTAAAATCGAACAGCAATATCAGTGTGGTCAATGCCGACACCTTCGAGATCACCGAGCAGCTGCCATTTCCCAGCGACCCTAACGGCAAGGCCGACCACGGCTCGATGCACGGCATCGCCGTCGCCCCCGATGGAGCCACCGTCTTTTTCACCGGCAACCTGCGCGACCTCTATCAGGCAAACCTCGACCCCTCCGGCCACCTCGATTTCGCCCCCCCGATCCTGCTAACCGACAGCCACAGCGTCGCCAACCCGCTCGGCGTGGCCGTCACGCCCAATGGCAAGCGGGTCATCGTCGCGTTGTCGGTGAGCAACGAACTGGCGGTGGTCAAGCTCGCCACCCGCGCTGTGGTCGCGCGGATTCCGGTGGGGGTTTGCCCGTATGGGGTGGAACTGACCCGCAATGGCAGGTTCGCATTTGTCAGCAACTTCGGCGGCGGCCGCCCACAGGACGGCGATAAAACCGAGACCTGTGCCGGCTCCGCCATCGCCGTCGATGAGCGCGCGGTGGCCCTCCGCGGCTCCGTGTCCGTCGTCGACCTGAAAACCGCCGCCGTGGTCGAGGAAATCACCACCGGCATCCATCCGGAGGCGATGACAAAATCGGCCGATGGCAAGCAGCTCTATGTCGTGGATGCCAGCGGCGACTCGATTTCGGTGATCCGGATGGCGTCGCGCAAGGTGGTAGCCCGGTTAGGTACCAAGCCGGAGGCGGGACTGCCATACGGCAGCCTAACCAACGGGGTGGCGGTTGGCGGCGACGGCACGCTCTTCACCGTCAATGCGGGCAACAACGCGGTCGCATTGATCGATCCGGCCAAGCCGGAGGCCCCGTTCGCCTTCATCCCGGCCGGCGGTTATCCCGGCGCGCTGTGCGTGCGTGGCAACGACCTCTTCATCGGCAACATCGCCGGCTATCAGGGCAACCTGCAGAAAGTCACGCTGCCGGCCGACCCGGCGGAATTGGCGAAGCTGACGGCCGAGGCGAAGCTCGGGTTCCGGTTGCCGGAAATCCTCCGGGCGCAGGAGCGCGCCCAGACCGGAGTGCCCCCCAAACCGGTGCCCGATCGCGTCGGCGAACCCTCACCCATCAAGCACGTCGTCTATATCATCAAGGAAAACAAGAAATTCGACCAGGTGTTAGGCGATATCGGCCGCGGCAATTCAGAACCGAAGTTCTGCGAATTCCCGCGGGCCACCACACCTAACATCCATGCGCTGGCGGATCAATTCGTGCTGCTGGACAACTACTATTGCAGCGGCGTGCTCTCCAGCGTCGGCCACCAGTGGACGGTCCAGGGCCTCACCACCCCCTACCGCGAAAAGGACTGGAGCAACGCCCGCTCACCCTACAACTTCGGCCTCGACCCGCTGTCCTACGCGGGCTGCGGCTTCATCTGGGACCACCTCCTTCGCAACGGCGTGTCGTTCCGCAACTTCGGCGAAATGGGCGTCGTCTCCACTCCGAAAAAAAACCCCCAGTGGGCGGATTATTTCGAACCATGGGCGGAGCACCGCGATGGCCCGGGGTTCACCATCGACTATCAAATAGACAGCCTGCGCCGCTACAGCGACCTGCGTTACCCGGGCTGGGAGATGGCCATCCCGGATCAGGTCCGCGCCGACATCTTTCTCAAGGCCCTCGCCGAGTTCGAACAAGCCGGCACGATGCCGGAATTCACCATGATCTATCTGCCGGACGACCACACCGTCGCCGCCCGCCAAGGCTGGCCGAGCCCGCGGGCCTATGTGGCCGATAACGACCGCGCGCTCGGCCGCGTCGTCGAGGGCCTCACCAAGAGCCGGTTCTGGCAGGACATGGTGATTTTCTCGATCCAGGACGACCCGCAGACCGGAGTGGACCACGTGGACGGCCACCGCTCGTTCTGTTTGCTCGCCAGTCCCTATGCCAAGCACGGCGGCGAGGTGGTCAGCAGGTTCTACACCCAGTCCTCGGTGCTGCACACGATCTGCCGGATCTTCGGGGTGGCGCCGATGAACCAGTTAGTGGCGATGGCACCGGTCATGGCGGAGTGTTTCCAACAGAACAGCGACACGACGCCCTTTACCAGCAGTGTCTCCGAAGTCGCGCTCAACGAAGTGAGTCCCAACCCCAAGGCCGCGCCTAACAAGACACAGGCGGCCCTCGCGCCCCGCACCCTCGGCATGGATTTTTCCAAACCCGATCTCATTGACGACGACGCGCTGGTGTTCAGCCGCTGGGCGTGGTCCACGGTGCGCGGCGACGAAGAGTTTCCCAGCGCCTACTTCGGCGCTCACGGCAAAGGCCTCCCCGCCCTCGGCCTGGTGCTCGATCCCGCCGCCGCCGGGGACGACGATTGAGACCGTCATGCAGGAAGATTTCCTGATTTTGAATTTTGAATGTTGGATGTTGAATGAAGAGCCAAGCACCGCGCGAAGCTTCTCTCCCACCAAAAATCAAAAATCCAAAATCCAGAATCGCTCTTCCCATCACCCGCCGGTGACTTTCATGCGATAGTAGCGGCTTTTCAGCGGGCTGATGACCAGCCGATAGACATAGAACACCGAATCATGGGTGATCAGGCCGTTGCCGACGTTGACGCGGCCATCTCCGAAGTTTTGCAGCGAGCCGACGCTGTTGAGCACTCTCACTTGCGATGACTGGTAATCATTATCGTTGGCGACAAACAGGAAATAATCGTCCGTGCGCGGAGTGGACAGGTCGGGGACCAGCGCCATGCCTTCGAGCTTCTCGTTGAAGGTGAATGAGTTCGGCGCTGGGTTGTTCGTGTTGATGCCGAATCTGGCGAGATCGGCCGGATTGAGCAAATTGATCACATCTTTGGAGGCGGCGGCTTGGATTGCGGGATCGAGCACACCGGCCGGGCTGACCGCATCGCCTTCCGCATCGTGGAGGCCGAGGATGTTGGTGGCGCCGGAGAAGTCGACCAGCTGCACAGCCTTGTAAATTCCGGGGTCGATCGAGCCGCTGCCGAAGCCATTGGCATCTTCCGGCAGCATCAGGAACTGCCGGTTGCCGATGGCAAGAATCTCCGACTGGCTCGCCGTGTGGTTCACTCCGGAGCCGTTGCCATTCGAGTCGTAACGCGGCAATTTCACCACGTATTCGCCCACCAGCAGCGGCGCATCCACCCGCGCCCCGCTGATATCATAAACGAAGAGCCGGGCGTTGGTCTGGGACTCCGCCAAATTCAGATCGATATCCTGCACCAACCCGCTCTGCAGCAGCGCAAAGAGGCGGCTGCCGTCCGGCGTGATGGCCAGCCCTTCCAGCCCCTGGTTGTCCCGCCGGCCGTTGCTCGGAGTGGTGCTGGCATCGAAATTCAACACGCCAACCGGCCGGTGCGGACGGGCCGCCGCGGGCAACTGGGTGATGCCGGTGATTTTCAGGCCCGCGTCAAACCGCGCGATGTAGGCACCAAACTCGTCGGAGACGAACCCGGAACCATCATCTAACATCCGCAACGCCTCCGCATCGAAACTCAACAACGACAGAAAACTCCCGCCCGGACCATTGGCGGCGGTGACCATGCCGACAGTTTGACCGAACAACGTGCCGGTGAGCGTGGGGTTCAAGCCGGAGGTGAAGCGCGTGGAAGTGCCAACCTTGTAGGTGAACTTCGCAGTGTTCTGATAGGCCAGCGCCAGCTGCCCCTGGGCGACCGGACCGGCACCCGCATAGGGCGCGAACGTGAAGCCGAACCTGTGGAGACGCGCCGCGTAATTCGCCTGCGAGCCGGGCCCGCGGTCGGGCAGCACGCTGAGGGTGCCGGAGAAGCGCCCGCTCGCGCCGTCATACGCCCAGCCGCTGATGGCGAGACCGGACGAGCCACCCATCGACTCACCGAATTGGTCCACCGCCTCGCCAGTGATTCTGCCGACGCCGACCATGCCGAGATTCACGACGCTGACTCCGCCGAGGGCGGCACCCGCCACGGCTTGCGTGTACGGCGTGGGATGGTCCACTGCCACGCCTGCGGGCGAGGGCCCGGTGCCCGGCAAGCCATAGGTGAAATCCATGCTGCTGCCATGATTCACCGGGCCGAGGTCGACGAAATCCACGCCCGAGATCCCGTCGGACCAATTCACCAAGTCCGCCGATGCTTGGAAAGTGCCGGTCAGGCCCGCGGTGTCCGCACACCGGGAGAAGCGGAAAAGCCCGCCCGCCGTGCTGTTGACCAGGTGCGGCAGGTTGCCGGAATCCGCCGGATTGTTAGGATAGCTCGCAAAATAATACTCCAGCCCGTCGACCACGCCGTCCGCATCGCTGTCGTCGTTGAAGCCGGTGACCCGGACATATCCCGGCCTGGTTTTCACGGCGACTCCATTGGCCGCCGTCGCGGTGACGCTCACGGAAAAAGTCCCTTTACTGGCGTAGCGATGAGTCGCCACCGCTCCCGACGCGGCATCGCTGCTGCCATCGCCGAAATCCCACAGAAAGCCGACCGCGCCGCTGTAATTCTGCACGTTGGCAGTGAACGTGACGGACTGGACCAGTGCAAACTGGGTGGTGCTGGCGGTGAAATCCACCGTCGGCAGGCTGGCCACATGGGTCACTCCGGGCGATCCGCGGTCGGTCCCCACCGCCGCTTGGAAGCAGCCGAAGTTGCCAACCGTGGCGCAGGTGTAGCGCGGATTGGTGGTGCCCGAGGTCGGGTCCCAGATCATGGCCTGGGAGGCATCCGTGCCGCCTGCGGAAATCCCC
This sequence comes from Akkermansiaceae bacterium, assembly GCA_903908495.1. Taxonomy (GTDB): domain Bacteria; phylum Verrucomicrobiota; class Verrucomicrobiia; order Verrucomicrobiales; family Akkermansiaceae; genus Luteolibacter. The sequence goes on along the minus strand of CAIVSK010000116.1, from coordinate 2,877 downwards.
GCATGACCGCCGACGGCAAGGTTGCCGTCGGATTTCGTGAAGCCGCCCGCCACATAGCTCAAATAAAGCAGCTTCGTGTTGCTCGCGTTGTACAAGGCGATGGCATCGTCTTTCCCGAGGCCCGGCGCGCTCGCTGAATAAATCACCTGCATGCCGGCCGGCAAGTTCCACCAACTGCGGAATGAAGCCGGGTCGGTCAGCGCAAAGATAACCGACTCACCCGCCGCGATGCTGGTGCCAGCGGGGAGGGTCACCACATCCGTGGCGTTGGGATCGCCTTTGATGTCACCCCATTTGTAACCGCCCAGCGCCACCGCCGCGTTGCCGAAGTTGGTAAGCTCCCAGTAATCCCCCTTGCCGGCAGGTGCCGTCGCGGATTGGCTCGACTGGATTTCGGTCACCAGCAGCTGCGCGTGGACGTCGGCCGGAAGGGTCAGCAGGAAGAAGACGGCGAAACGAATGCGCAAACACATCGGCATGGCTGGATGGTGGGCCGGATTCCCCGTTTCAGCAACCCGAAAGGATGGGGCAAGGTGACCGGGCCGCAGATTGACATCGTCCAGACCCGCAACAGGGTATCGTGGCGACGGACCGGCCCAGATAGATGCCGCAGCGCACGCCGGCATCGAGCCAAAGCGGTGTCGCGCTGGCGCTTGCCACCGCAGTCCACACATGAGCGATCCCAGGCGCGAGCCAATGTGTGGAGTGCGGCGAGAAGGGCGCAGCCCGCCACGCCGCTTTGGCGCAACCATGCATGGCACAAAGAATAATCTAACAGTTTTTGACAAACGGGCCGGTTTTGTCAATCGTAAGCAATGCTTAAGTGTATTTACTGCGTGCGGCGGCTACCAACGTTCACCTTGGAGGAATTTTACGACTACTGGCTCAACAGCCATGGCCCCTTGGTGCGCAAGCATGCGCCGGTGGTCGGGATGAAACGTTACGTGCAGAGCCACACGATCCAGAATGCCATGCTGAATGCCGCGGCGCAGCAACCGCGCGGGATTACCGACATGTATGACGGCATCACCGAGGTGTGGTGGGACAGTCCCGAAACCCTCATGGCGGCACTCCAAACACCTGAAGGCCAGGAAAGCAACCGGATCCTTTCGGAAGACGAGGCCCGCTTTGTGGATTGCGCCAACTCGGCGATTTTCTTCAGCACCGAGCATACGATTTTCGAGTTCGACCATATCCCGGCATGAAACTTCCGCAGTGTTGGTGGGTGGCGGTCTGGGTGCTGCCGTGCGGATCGTTGCTCGGCAACGGGTTTTACGTGCCGGTGCAGGCACCGGAAGCAACCGGGCGCGGCAACGCATGGCTGGCCACGGCCGACAGCGCAGCGGCCGTGTACTACAACGCTGCGGGTCTGACGCAGCTGCAGGAGACGGATGTGAGCGTGGGCGCCTATGCGGTGCGCCTTGGCATCCAGGCGCAGACCGCGTCGGGCGAGTATAGCAACAACGCGTCGTGGACCCTGCTGCCGCAGATCTACGCGGCGGTGCCGATCAACGAGCGTCTCGTCGCCGGCTTCGGGCTCAACACGCCGTTCGGGCTGTCGACGGATTGGGGCAACCACACTCAATTCCGGCAAATTGCCACCGAAACCCAACTCACCTACCTGAGCGGATGGGCGGTGGCCGGATACAAGCTGACCGACACGCTGTCCATCGGCGGAGGCTTGGGCTTGAGCTACGCGGATGCCAGGCTTCGGCAAGGCATTTCGGCGGCACCATCCAACGACTTTTTCGAGTTTGAAGGCAATGGCGAGGCGTTGTGCTGGACGGTTTCGGCGCGCTGGCAGCCCGCCCAGGAGCATGCCTTCGGAGTGGTTTACCGCAGCGAGAGCAAATTCACCCTCGATGGTGATGTGCGCAACACCTACGCACCGGCCACCGCCAATGGCTCGTTGAATTTCCTCACCCCTGCCACCCTGGGCGCCGGCTACGCCTACCACCCGTGCGACGAGTGGACGCTGGAAGCCAACATCGAGTGGGTCAACTGGAACGAACTCAACACCCTCGGCCTAACCACCGCAGCAGGCACCATGGCGGTGCCTTTCAATTGGAAATCCAACTTCATCTATTCACTCGGCGCCACCCGCTTCCTCGACAACGGCTGGAATGTGAGCGCCGGCTACAACTACATCGAAAACAGCCAACCGGACGCCACCTTCAATCCCGGCATTTCCGATGCCAACCGCCACTGGCTCAGCGCCGGGGTCGGCCGCAAGTGGGAGACGGTCAAACTGAACTTCGCCTATCAGTTCGCGTTTTCCGACCGCAACGTCAGCGGCTCGCCGTATGGTCTGGCCGACGGCACCTACAAGTCGCGCTTTCACGGGCTGATGGCCAGCTGCGAGTGGCGGTTCTAACAACCGAGCGGCAGGGTCACCTGCAGGAGGGTTGATTCCTCGCGGGCCGTTAGATGGGAACCATCACGCGGCAACAACAGGAAACTTCCCTTTGCAAACAATCGGCCGGCGGCGCTCGCCACAGCCCCGCCAACCACCACCACAATCGAAAAGCGTCCGGCATCGGGGTTGCCGATGCTGTCCCCCGCCGCCAACTCGCGGCGCGTGGTCTTGAAATACCGGCAGGCGGCCAGCGTGTCGCCCGCCGCCACATCCATGGCCGGCTCGTGGTCGGTGAAATCAATGCTGGCGAGCGACTCGGCGACGTGGAGTTGGCGCGGTTTGCCGTCGAGGCCGCAGCGGTTCCAATCGAAGACGCGGTAGGTGGTGTCGGAGTTCTGTTGGATTTCGTGAATCAGAAACCCCGCCCCGATGGCGTGCAGCCGACCCGATTCTATCAAAATCGAATCGCCCGCCCGCGGCGTCAGCGCATGGACGCAGGCGGCCACCGACCCATCGCCGAT
>CAIVSK010000115.1 GCA_903908495.1 Akkermansiaceae bacterium | reverse complement strand
GCACCGTTGACCAGATGATCCAGTCTGCGCGCTCCGGCAAGAAGAACATCCTGGAAGGCAGCAAGGCCGCGCTCACCTCCAAGGAAACCGAGATCAAGCTCACCAACGTGGCCCGCGCCAGCCTTGAGGAGTTGCTGGATGACTACCGCGATTACCTGCGCGTCCGTGAACACCGCGAATGGGACAAAAACTCCAAGGAAGCCCTCTATGTCCGCCGGCTCGGACGCAAAATTCCGCAGACCTACGAGCTTTACCGCGAGTTTGTGGAAACCCGCTCGCCCGAAGTCATCGCCAACATTGCCATCTGCCTGATTCACCAGGCCAACTATCTCATTGACCAGCAACTCCGCCGTTTGGAGAAAGATTTTCTTGAACAAGGCGGCTTGCGCGAGCGCATGACCCGCGCGCGGCTCGCTTACCGGAACAAACCGCCACAGAAATGAGTCCCACGGCAACACCTGAATCCCCATCCGTCGCATAACTCCCATACGACCAGGCGCGGCTATGAGGAACGGGTGAACTCCGTTGCGGACGCGCTTTGCGCGTCAGCTTAAACCCGAATTCCGAAATAAGAAATAGGTCGCTTTGCGGAAAGGGCTGTGGGCATAGGGATTGATGCTTAAACAACCCGACCCGACCCTGCACAAAACGACCCGCGCTGAAATTACCTCGCTCTTCGGCAATGCCAAGCTGGTTTTGGACGAAACACCCAAGGCCATCTCACCTTTCGGTGGTCTGGCCAGTTTCATTTCCTTTCTGGGGCAGATTGGTTTCGCCCGTGAGGTGCAACAACGTCTGCCGTTTGCCGAACCCACGTCCAATAACGCCATCCCGCTGGCGCATTCGCTCACTGCGTTCCTGATGTCCGTCGTGGTGGGCGCGCAGCGCTTCGCCCACTGCGAATGGTTGCGGGCCGATCACGTTTTGCATGCCATGCTCGGACTGGAGCGCTTTCCCAGTGATGACACGATCCGCAACTTCTTCCTGCGGTTCTCCCAGGGGCACATCGAGGCCTTCTGGCGACCGCTCTGGCGCTGGCTGCTGCTGCTGGTGAAGTGTCCCGTCGGCGGTTTCGCGCTGGACCTGGATTCGACGGTGTTTTGCCGTGAGGGCCAGCAGGAAGGCGCACGCAAGGGATTCAATCCCCGGCGCAAAGGGCGCAACAGTCATCATCCGCTGCTGGCGGTGCTGGCCGAGGCGCCGTTTATTCTCCACGGCTGGTTGCGCAGCGGCAACACGGGCGCGGCGCGCGGGGTCGTCCCGTTCTTGCAGGAAGCCCTCGCGCTCTTGCCGGCGGGAACATGGCTGCGCACGGTGCGGGCCGACAGCGGTTTCTTTGACGGAACTTTCCTGGATTTCCTGGAGGAACGGGCGTTGCCCTATGTGGTGGTGGCGCGGTTGACTTCGACCCTCAAACGAAAGTGCGCCGGGATCAAGGAGTGGACGATCATGGATGAACATCACGCGGCGGGGGAGTTCACGGTGAAATTGTTTGGATGGTCCAAGGAACGGCGCTTCGTGGTCGTGCGCGAGCGCATCCGGGAGACCCAGGCGGCGGTGGGTCGCCAATTGATTGAGGTGCCGGGTTACACGTTCCGGGTTTGGGTGACCAACCGGAGTGAAGGCGCGTTGGAGTTGTGGCGGGACTACAACGGGCGGGCCTGCGTCGAGCAACGGATAGAGGAGTTGAAGCACGATCTGGCCGCCGACGGGTTCTGCCTGCAACCGTTCTTTGCGACGGAGTCGGCGTTCCTGGCGGTCTTGTTCACCTTCAACCTGCTGAGTCTCTATCAGCACCAAACCACGCCGGAGGCGCCGTATCGGCAGCCGGGGACGTTGCGCGTGGCGGTGTTCCTGTGCGGCGCGCTGATGGGCGTGCTGGGCCGCGACGTGGTGGTCAAACTCTCGGCGGCATGGGGCGGAATGAGCAAACACAAACCACTGGTGACGGCCACGTTGGACTGGCTCAAGTGCGCGTCGCCGAAGTTGATTCCACCCGCAGATCGGCTGGCCATCGGAGGCGCGATGATCTGAGGTCAGGGACGCGATCCCTGAAAAATTATCGCTCTACTTCGGAGTTCGGG
>CAIVSK010000114.1 GCA_903908495.1 Akkermansiaceae bacterium | reverse complement strand
GGGGGGGGGGGGGGGGGGCGACTGAGAGGCATGGTCGGCCACGATTTCAAGGGTGGCAATCATGGATACGCTTGGATTTGGACGAAGGTTACAGCAGGGGGATCCCAATTTGATCTTCGGTGTAACCTTTTGCCGATTACCGGCGTACTCTCGGATGCAGCACGACCGCTGCATCACACCATGAAACTCATTGCCAAATTGCTAGCCATCGCCGTGATATCCTCCATCCCGCCGTTGGGGGCCAAGGACGTACCTATCAAGGGAGACCCGTTTGAAGAAGGCATGCGCCAGGCATACGCGGATTACCGGAAAGGCGACTCGGAAGCGGTCACCGCGAAGCTGCGCGAATTGCTCAAACTGATGGAGGACAAGGGCGCGGCCAAGGTAGGAGGAATTCTGCCCGACAGCCTCAATGGTTGGAAAGGCGAGTCATTGAAGAACGATGACCTGGGGGTCGTGGGCGGCGGCGTTGCGGTGTCGCGCAATTATGTTTCCGGCAAGCACGAAATCACGGTAAAAGTGACGAAGGATGCGCCGGTCGTGAAACAACTGCTGCCGCTGTTGACGAATCAGGACTTGATCCGACTGAGCAACCGCAAGACGCATCTGATATCCGGCGAAACCGCCATCATGGACGGGGAGAGGAAATTGCAGATGGTGCTGGACGGGCGGATCCTGCTGGAAATGACCGGCAGCGTCGGCACCGGCGAGAAGGAACTGGTGGATCTGGCGCGCAAGCTCGATTTGCGTGCTCTGGCAAAAATGAAATGAACGTTCATTCCCCGGCAGACGCAAATGACGGCAGACAGTCGACGAGGAAAACGCGCCCGTTGGGCGTCGCGTGAAATTCCCGGGCTTCCGCCTGCAGGGGGTTTGCCACGGATGCCAGAGAAATGACGAACTCCGGAGCCGGCGTGGCGGCGGCCGGGGGTGGGTTTTGCGAGACTGGCAATGCGGGGGGCACCGGCTGATGCCATAACACCAAAGTGATGCCGGCGGCGAGCGCCGCAGGAAGCGGTAGCCACGGCCACCAGCGCGTGGCGGTGCGTCCGGTTTGCCACCGGCCAAGCGCCATGATGAGATCCGCGGCAAACAGCGGCGGTCGCGGCGCGTCGGGCTTGTGTGCGCGCAACAGGGCTTCTATTTCGTGGCGGGATTTCCGGAGTTCATCACATCAAGCGTTGGGGTTCGGGCAGACAACCCGTCAGCCAGCGAAACCGGCTGACGGGTTGAAGCATTCTTGAAGTCCCAAGCGCACCCGTCTCAGGGTCTGGTGACGCGCAAGTGTACGAAGCCGCGGCCCCCTGAACCCGCTGGAATGCTTGCCGTGACGCGTTCGGTGACGCCTTGATCCACCGGTGCTTGTGTAACCACCCCGCTTGTACTCCATGTCCCATCACTAAGGCCGTCACTCCATTCGATCGCAAACTCAATACCATCAGTCACAGCGGCCTTGGCGCGTGAATAGCTGAAGGTGATGCCGCCCGCATCATTTCCAACGCTCACCGGTTGCGAGCCCGCGGAACCGGGCGCCATGCCGGTGGCGAACTTGAGTAGATTCGGAATGCCGTCGTGGTGAGGACTGGCGAGGTCCGCACCATTACCAGTGTTGTTGGTACTGCCGAAGTTGAGCAATCTCCAGGCTTCCAGGTGGGTCAACCCGGCACCGTTCAGCAGGACGGTGAAGGGGTTGTTCGCCGGATCGCTGCTGGCAATGCGCAACGACCCACCGCGCGGGCCGGCAGCTTGCGGCGTGAAGACGAGCACCAGCGCAGTGCTGTCACCGGGGCTAAGTTGTTCCCAGGAGCAGGCACGTCACTCCGCTATTCGTGCCGGGTTGCCTTTGAGTTTACGTCCTGGGGCAGGATGCATCTGACAGAATTCATGCCAGCCCTCAGCCCCCATGTATCGGGTCATCATGCGGGGATCTGCCGCACGCAAATCCACCACCACCAGTCCGTCAAGCGCATCGCTGAATTGCCGATCCACATTGAACTTCAACAATACGGCATTCATGGCCACGTACTGCCGCAGCAGCACCGGAACGCCCTTGCCGTCCTGTTCCAAGCCGGCGACCAGAGATGAGGCTTCCTCGATAGATTTCAAGCCGACTGCGATTTGGGCGTGTTGTCGACGCAACCGGGATGCCGGTCGGAACGGGTTGCGGGCCGTCACCCATTCCTCCATGGCCGGGTCGCCATGATGTTGGCGGAGGAATTCGACCATCAGGGAGCGCGACGCCATGGAATAGTCACCGCTGATGCTCACCGGACCGAATAAGGTGCGATAACGCGGATGGCGCGCCACGAAGTGCCCGATGCCTTTCCATAACAGAAAGAGCGAGTACGGTTTGCGTTGGTAGGCTGGGGTGACAAAGGATCTGCCGAGTTCAAGACTGGGGCCGAGGCTCGGTAAGAACGACGGATGAAAACGAAACAATGTGTGGGTGTAAAAGCCATCGCGGCCATTGCGGGCCAGCAACTCGTCACCCAATCCCATGCGGTAGGCCCCGGCGATCTCCCGGGTGGCCGCATTCCACAGGAACAGGTGCCGGTAGTGGGTATCGAACGCATCCAGATCGCGGGCACGCCCGGTGCCTTCGCCTACTTCACGAAATGTCAACTCCCGCAGGCGTCCGATTTCGTTCAAAATGTTAGGGATCGCATCAGCGCCGGCGAGCCACACTTCCAGATCACCGTGGGCGGCCAACAGGGCGTCTCCCGGCAAGGCGGCAACCTCGCTGGCGAGCAACGCCGGATCGCTTGGCGGCGGTGCGGGTTCGGGCAGCCGTGGAAGCTTGCGCCAGGACCTTGGCAGCAAGTTTGGCATCGGGCGCGGACGTCGCTGTGCCCCACGCCCGCTTCCTAACAGTTCTACGCGCAGCCGCATGGCATCAATCATACTTTGGTCGTCCTGATTCAAGCGCCATGTGGAGGCAGGCAAGGGCTTGCCAATTCGCAATTCAATTTCCTTGCCCTTGCAGCGCAGGAACTCGTGTGCCAACAGAGCAGTGCGCAGCAGTGGATGCATTAACCCCGCCATGTGGAAAAGCCAGCTGTTAGTTCCAGTGAAACAGATCGGCACCACGGTGGCCCCGGTCTTGCGAACCAAGGCGGCAACGTGGCGAGACCACGGTTTTTCAAGTATACCGCCGTGTTGTGGGCAATAGGCGGAGACTTCGCCGGCAGGAAAGATTCCCAGGCAACCACCGTTGCGCAGATGGGCGAGGGCTTGCTTCATCGGGCCGATGTTGTGGCGCAATGAGGTCGTTCCGCTGCCAAATGGATCCACGCCGATGAGCCACGGTTCCACGGCTTGCATCCGACCTAACAAGCTGTTAGCCAGTATCCGCATATCCTTGCGGTGGGCCGCCAGCAGGTGTGCCAGAACCAAGGCGTCGCCGCCCCCGAAGGGATGATTGGCCACCACGATGACCGGCCCGGTGCTCGGGATGGCCTCGACCGAGCCTTGATCGACGCGATAACGCAATGCCAGCAGATCCAGCGCGCGTTGGAAAATGGTTGCGGGGTCCATCGCCGGATTGAGGTGGCGGAGAAACCGGTTCACGGCGGTGAGCCGCAGCAAATCCTCGGCAGGCTTTTTGAGCAACTGGCCGGGACCGCTGCGCAAGAGCGGGATGACGTCAGAAAGATCGAGATTCCATCGGGAGGGGGGGCACGGGGTCATACGGCTGCTTGCAGGCCTCCAGTCACCACGATTTATCGCGGCGTGGATAGCAAGGATTTGCGACGAAATTGTCACCTTGCAGCCGCTGCCACGCGAGTGCCTGTTCTAGCAGGGCAATGGGTCTGGATGTGTCCGAGAATCCAGGCGTCTCCGACCGGGAACTGGGTAGCGGCTTGCCGTCCGCATACCCCCCATAGGCCGTAGCCGCCGAGGAAGAAGGCCAACTCTGGAATAGGGCCGGGACCGCAACGACATCTGGCAATTTGGCTGGAACAGAGATGCTGGACATGTTTATTTGGATGGGCCTTTTGTGGCGCGATCCCCGCCCGGTGTCACGGTCAGGAAAATCCTGCCAGCCTGGACGGCCAAGATCCACCGACACCGACAACTCAATCCCGTTTTCGCCGCAGCAGGCCTGCGGCCAGCAGCAAGCCGACCAGCGCAGTGGTGGGCTCGGCAACGGTGGTGTAAGTCAGGTATTAACTGACCCATAGTAAAAAGCTATTCTCAATAGCCCTATCTCTTTTGCTTAACCCCGTGGCCTCCTTTGAGGCCGTACACTGAGTTCAGGGGCTGGATCAACCGACCAGGATTTTGCAGGAACACCGGTGTCACGCTCCGGCTGAGCCGTCAACGAATGGACACAAAAACCGGGATGAGGCAGTAAACCGCATCCGGTCTGTTGAGATTGTTGACAGGAACCAACGCAAGTGCTGCGTGCAGAGGCGCAGCAGCAATCCGCTGGTGAGCAACCCCATCACCCTTTCACTTTCTGCAGGTCCTCAAGCAAGGACAAGAATAGCCGCTGCACTTTAGCGAGCTTCCGCGTGCGATGGACGACCACTTCGTCATGCAATATCTCAATCACAGGGTTTTCGCAATTTTCGAAGTATTTGGGATCCTCCTTGAGAATCTTGCCCACCTCCTCGTGGGAGAACATTTGCGGTTCGGGAATTCGGTATTCGATCTTCATGGTTTTGGTGTTTGGTTCGCTGGATGGAAGGTTCAAATGATTGAGTGTGGAGAATCCGACCCAGATCACCCCCTCGGCGAGTTGATGTCAGAGCTAAGTGCCGCCAAAGTCAAGTGGTTTCTTGGATCCCCCGCTGGCCACAAGATTATGCGCAGGCTAGCAGCCATGTCAGCCGCCTTACGGATGCGGCGGGTTCGGCCAAAGACCCAGGCCCGGCGGGAGACATCATGGATCCCGGTGTGCCAACGGCAATTGGCTGCCAGGGAATCGCTGGTCGTTTGTCTGCTGCTCATCCAGGCACCGGTGCGAGGCGGGTGCGTCGGCGAGAATATGACGAGAGCTGACAAAATAGACCGTGGCTCCAAGCAGGGCGAACAGGCCCCCTCCGGCGGCCAACCACCCGAGCAGGGTGAAGAGCACCAATACGTCGCCGTCGAGATGGAGGAAATTTCTTGCCACCATGACAGCCACATAGCCGAGGTATCCGAATGCATCCGCCAGGTAGAGCAAATAGCCGATGTTGCCGCGGTCGCGGGTGGCGGCAATCAGACGTTCGAAAATGGTGGCGTGGACCAAGACATAGGGGACATAAAGTCCGAGGCCGATCATGACCATGAACGGAAACGGAGCGATCAGTCCGGCACTTTGGCCAAGCAGGCAAACGCCGATCAGACCCAAGCCGGCGGTCGCCAGGCCGAGACCAAGAAAAAGTGCACGACGATTGTCCCGCACCAGTACTAACAGGCTGCTGATACCCAGCACACCGAGCGCGACCCAAGTCTCCGAGCGGGTATAGATTGCGGGATCGATCTTGGTTCCCAATGCCGCCCATATCTCAGGCGCGAAATCGGCCCGGATGCTGCGCAGCACGGTAATGAGCAAGTAGGCGACGGCAATGCCGAGCAGCCCGGGCGCGTAGCGGCGGCGCATCGCTCGGCGAGCGGCGGGTGGCATGGGTGCGCGCTCAGCGCGAGCCGCGACGTCTGCCGCTGTTGGTGGCGGGATCTGACGCAGCATCCACACGAAGCCCAGCAGCGGCAGCAGGAATAGCCCTCCGGCGCAGACAGGCATCCAGCGTTCGCATACTCCGGCATGCAGCAGGATGGCACCGGCGGATTTGGTAAAGCCGTCTGCAAAGATGAAGCTGGCGCACAGGCCGGCAACGAACGCCTCCGTCATCCGGCGCCCCTCAAGGAAGCCGAGGACCAAGCCGAAAACCATCCCCAGCGATAGCCCATTGAGGAACAGGCAGACAAAAGCGGCTGACGGCGGCGCCACGGCAAACAACAGCAGGGTCACCTCGGCCGCGCCCACCAGCAACAGAAGCATCCGCACGCGGCGGGCCGCCGTCATTTCGGCAATCACCTTGATTCCTATGAACTTGGACGTCGTGTATCCTAACACCTGCGCCAGTATCAACCAACTTTTCATGCCATCATGAAACGGTGCAGCCAAATAGCCTGCAGCCGTAAAAGGTTTGCGGAACCCATACATGCAAGCATAGGCACCAAAGGCCGCTGTCATGCACCATATCGTGAAGACCCACTGGTGGGCGAGAACGCGGGTCAGCCAGCGACTGGTTGGTACCGCTTGGCCGGGGTGATCGGCAGCTAATGTTGTCATGGACGGATGGCAACCCGTAACCATTGCTGAGAACGGGCAAGTTCAAGAGCGGCGATGAGATCAGTGAGCGGAAAAGCCGGCGAGACCAACGAGGCCCACGGATAGGCGGCACTGTAGCGCTTCAGAAATGCCATGCCCTGTGCCAAGTGCCGCGGCGCATAGTTGTGATAACCACTGATGGTGAGGCACTTTCGCAACACCGCTTCCCCGGTGAATGCAAGTGGGGTGGCGGGATGAACCATGCCGACCCAGGCATAAAATCCACCGGGACGCAGCAACAGCACGCCTTCTTCCACGACCGCTGAGGTGCCGGCTACCTCGAAGACGGCGTCGGCCTGGCCGGGACGGATCACCCCGGTCGCGCTGCCCAGCGCCGGTTCACCGCCGAACGCCGCCACCAATCCCAGGCGGGCGGGATTGGTGTCCACCACAACAACGCGGGCCACGCCGCGAGCCCGCAGGAGGGCGCAGCCGTAGATGCCTAGCATGCCTGCCCCTTGAATCACCGCCAAGCGGCAGGGATCAGGCAATCGCTCCGTGGCGTTGACCATCGTGGCCAAGGCACAATTCGCTGGGGCCGCCACCTCGTCCGGCACCGTATCGGGCACCGGCACGACCGCGGTTCCCCGGCGCAATAGAATATGGGACGCGTAACAGCCATTGAGGCCACTGCCGTCTGAGAGTTGGGCATGACCGTACTTGAAGAGACGATCGCACTTCTGCGGCAAGTCCCACTCGCGACATGGCTCGCACCCGCCGCAACTGTCCGCCAAACTCCAAGTCACGCGTTGCCCCACCAGCGCCGGCGAACGATCGGCACCCACCGCGATTACCCGACCGACTGCCTCGTGCCCGAGCACACAAGGCGTCGGTTCGCGCCTGCGGCCGTCGATGGTGTGGAGGTCCGACGCGCAAATGGTGGCGCAGAAAATGGCCACCAGCAGCTCGCCCACACCGCATTCCGGCAACGGGAGGTCCTGAAATTCCTGCGGCTGGCCCGGTCCTTTGAAAACGGCGATGCGTGCGGTACTCATAACAGATCTATTCCTCACCATGGCAGGCTGAAGGTTTTGACATAACTATAGGATTTGATGGCCTCAACCACCCCCTCTTTCACTCCGAGGCCACTGTCCTTGATGCCGCCGAATGGGCTGCATTCGACGCGGAAGCCCGGCACTTCATTGATGTTGACCGAGCCACAGCGCAATGTCCGGATTGCTTTCAAGGCGCTCGGCAAGCTGGTGGTCACCACCCCGGAACTGAGTCCGTAGGCAGTCGAGTTTGCCAGGGCCAGGGCGTCATCCAAATCCCTGACCCGCATCACCGGTGCCAGCGGGCCGAAACTCTCCCGCACCACCATCCGGCAATCGCGCGGCACCGCGGCCACCACGGTTGGCTCGAACAACGCGCCCTGGCGCCCCCCGCCGATGAGCACCTCGGCACCCAGCGCAACGGCTTCCGCCATCACCTCTTCAAGCCGCATTGCCGCGGCCTCGTCAATGACAGTGCCTACCCGGGTGCTCTCCTCAAATGGATCGCCACAGCGGTACTCTGCCGCTAAATTCGCAAGGCGTGCGGTGAATTCCGCGGCAATGCCGTCCTCCACGAGAATCCGTTTGACTGCGGTGCAGCGCTGGCCGGAGTTGCGGAAACTCCCCTCGGCGGCGAGCGTCACGGCCAGGTCCAAATCGGCGTCATTTAGGACAATGAGCGGATCATTGCCGCCGAGTTCTAGCAAGAGTTTCTTGTAACCGGCCGTGGCCGCGATCCACTTGCCCACCGTCTCGCCGCCGGTGAAAGCCAGCACCTCCACCGCTTCGTGCCGCACGAGCACTTCGGCCACCTGTGAGGTTTGCCCTAACAAAACGCTGAGCATCGGTCCCGGCAGACCGGAGGAATATAACAACTCCGCGAAACGCAGCGCCACCAGCGGCGCCTTTTCCGATGGCTTGAGAATCATGGGCGTGCCGGCCGCGATGCAGGGAGCCACCTTGTGGGCCACTTGATTCAACGGATGATTGAATGGAGTGATGGCCGCCGCGCACCGCAGCGGTTCGCGGACCGTGAAGATCTTGCGGGCCTTGCCTTGCGACGAAATGTCGGCCGAAAATATCTGACCGTCGTCGCGCAGGGCCTCCATCGCCGCGAAACGCAGCACATCGAGCGTGCGGCCAACCTCGTAGCGCGTTTCCCGCAGCGCCAGCCCGGTCTCGCTGGTGATCAGCCTGGCGAATTCCTCGCGTCGGCTATCTAACTTGGCGCGGGTTTGCTCCAGAATCTCGCTCCGTTCATAGCGGCTGGGGGTGGCGTCGAAGCTGCATGCAGTTCGGATGGCGGTCTCGACATCCGCCCGGGAGGCCAGCACGACGGTGCCCACCTCCCCGCCGTGGTAGGGATTGTGAACAGACAGCATACCCGCACCGGGGACGGGTTGGCCGGCGATCAGACTGGTGAGGTGCATGGCTGGATTCCGTTGCAGAGATAGTCAAAGAGATCGAAATTGCGGGGATCGCCTTTGGCCCTGCTGGCATATTCCGATACCAGTGGCGCACTGAAAAGCAGCGGCACCATTTCTTCATAGCGCCCACCGTGGGAGCGCAGCCCCACCTTGAGTTGGCTAAGGTCATGCCATTCCGGGGTGCGGCCCAGCACCGCATCACGACCGCTGCACACCACGAAATCGCCCATTCGGTCCGGTGGCAATTCCATCAGGCGGGCGGCGGTCTCGCGGTCGAGTGCCTCAGTGACCCCCGGCAGGGAGCGGACCCATTCGATGACCTCGTCAACTGCCAGCGCGCTGCCCGGAGGCAGATGAACCTGGGCAAATGATCCGAGTGCACCGTGATGCACGAGGTGTGGATCGGTGATCGGCAAAATCACCCGGAAGCCAGCCTCGAACTGTTGCTCAAGCACGCTTTCAAGATAGGTCACGTTGGGTGTGCCGTCGGGTCGCTGTTTCGCATTCATGCCATGGTCGGCAGTCACCCCCACGATCGCACCAAGCCGCAACAAGTGCCCGATTTGCTCATCCAGTGCGGCGTAGAAATCAAGTGACTCCTCAGCTTCGGGTGGATACGTGTGCTGCATGAAGTCGGTGGTGCTCAGGTAGAGGAAATCCGCGAGACCTGACTCTAGCAAGGCGACTCCGGCCTTGAGCACATAGACCGAAGCCTCGCCGCTGTAGATATACGGTCCGGGGCCAACCAAGTCTTCAACTCGAGCGATTCCATGAGTGGCTACTTCAGCGTCCTTCACCCGCTCTGAAGAAAACGCAATGCCTCCACGTTCGATCAACCCAGCGGCGAAGATGTCGCGCAGCTTGTCCTTGGCAGTCACCACCGCGACTCTCCGGCCCGCGAGTTGAGCGGCTGGAAAAATCGTGTCTGCACGCAGAAACGAAGCCGAGTTCGTCATCACTTCCGCACCCACCGAGGTGTCAAAAAAGTAGTTTCCACCCACGCCATGAACGCAGGGCGGCGCGCCGGTAACGATCGATGTGTTGTTGACGTTCGTAAAGGTCGGCATCTGGGCGCGCGCCAGCCCCCGCCAACCCGCAACTGCCATCCGCTGGAGGTTGGGGAGGCGGCCGCGGACCATCGCGGCATCGAGATAATCGTCGGCAGAGCCGTCGAGGCAAATGCCCACCACGGGGCAGTTGCGCGGTGAATAGTTACGGCCATTGACAGTGAATGAAGTAGTCATATCGGTTATTGGTTTTCTCCAGTGAGCGGCGAGGTGAACACAGCGCGATGAATCGGAGTGGGATACGGCTCGCCCGCGCCTTTCGCGTCGGCCCAGAGAATGCGGTTCAGCGCATCTTCCGGGGCGCGGTCGTAATCACGGAAATCCATGCGGGCAGACGTCTTCGCGCCGGGTGATTTCGCCGTGTTGTGAGCCGTCAAATTCACACCCGGGGTCAGCGGATTGTAAGTTGTGATTTCCGCGTTCTTGCTGAAGCAATTGAACATCGGCGTCGCACCGGCGTCATATTGCGTCAGCGGCGGCAGCCCCAAAATCAACTCAATCGTGCGCACCATGCTGGCCGTTGAATACATCGTGCTATCCACCACGCCGCGCTTGCAATACGGGCTGATCACCAATCCCAAGGTGCGATGTGCGTCGACGTGATCCGGGCCGTTCTGGGCGTCGTCCTCGATGACAAAGATCGCCATTTCATTCCAGAACTTGCTCTTCGATGCGGCCTCCACGATGCGTCCGAGGCCGAGGTCATTGCTGGCGACGGCAGCATCCGGTGTGAATGCATCAGGAGTGGTTCCCTTGGTGTGATCTTCGCCGAGTGACATGATCATGAACTGAGGAAGCTCACCGGATTTCTCCGCCGCTTGCAAATCGTCGATCCACGATTTCACGCGGTTCATGTCGCGCCCGCCGGGCCAGCGCCCACGATTGGTCGATGGAACTTTCCGCGACCCTTCGCCGTAGGTTCTATAACTCACGCCATTGCGGCTGCACAAGTCCCAGAGATATCCGGCGGAAGGTGTATCCATTTCGGCATTACCCGGCAGTTTGCCGTGTTTGGAATATGATATAATCCAGGACCGTTGATTGAAATCAGTGGCCATCGCCGCATCGCACCAACTGTGTCCATCCACGCTGACCTCGCTGTTGCAATACAAGTTGTCGAGCAGCACATAGTCGCGCGCCAATTGGTGTTGATTGGGAGTGACACGCTCGCCGTAGATCGTCAGCGCGGAATCGCCGTTGCCGATGGACTGGCCATGAGAGTTTGTCATGTCGCCAAACACCTGATCGTAGGTGCGGTTCTCCTTGATGATGTAGAGGACATGCTTGATGGGACAGGGCTGACCCACCTGATCGGGGATGACGCATTCGCTGCGAATCGGCGCGCGATGCAATGATTCCGGTGTGTAAGGTGAATTGCGTCGCACCTGTTTGGTGTAGGCCGCCATCTGGGCGGCATCGGGCCGCGCGATGAAGGAAATGGATCCTTCCAGCGTGCGTGGAATGTAATCAAAGGCCGGCGAATTGTTGCGGTTTTTCTTTTTGACCAACGCTGGATCGGTCGAGGGGGAATTTGGGCGCGAGGCAAGTCCTTTGCCGTTGCCGACGAAGAGCGTCTGGCTGTCCGGGCTGACGCAAATAGCCGAGGGATACCAGCCCACGGGAATGAACCCGTTCACGACCGAGACCGACTCGCCATTACGCTGAGCGTCCTCGAACAGCGAATTGGAAATGTCCACCACCAACACACTGTTGTTGTCCGCGTTGGCGACAAACAATGTTCTGCCATCGGGTGAAACTGCGACCGCGTCCGGTGTGCTGCCTTCCGGCGACTGCGGATAGAGTGAGGTGGAGATGATCTCCCGGGTGTTCTCGGGTAAGGGCCGCGCCGGGCTGGCATCCTGGCCGGGATTTTCCAGTGCCTTGGTCTGGATCACGTGAACTGTATTGTCGCCGCTGCAGGCAACAAAGAGCCGACCATCGCTGGACAAGGTCAGGTCGTTGGGCCGGATGCCCACGGCGATGTCACGCACGCGGCGGTTTTTCAGAGTGTCGACCACGCTCACGCTGCGTCCGCCCCAGTTGCTTACATAGAGATGGCGTCCATCCGAGCCGAAGATGCACGACTGCGGATGCTCGCCGACGGTGATGATCGCTTCGCGCAGGAGCGTCTGCGGATTCAGAACCCAAATTTCATGATTGGCTTCGTTGCAGACATAGACTTTTCCCGACTTCGGATGCACTGTGATTCCGGCGAGAAATACGAGCTCTTCGTCGGGCGCGGGCCGGGTGGTGGCAATGCGCTCGGCTTTTCCGCCGGCATAACTGAATTGATAGATTTGTCCCGAATCACCGCCACTGACAAAAATGCGCCTGCCGTCGGCACTGAATGCCAGTCCGTTCCAAACCTCCGGCAGTGGAATGAACTGCGTGCGTTGTTGTGTGGCGATGTCCAACACGCTCAAGCCGGTGTCGTTGAACCCGCCGCAAGCAGCGAGCAACATTTTCTTGTCCGGCGATACGATCATTTTGAGTGGCAGATCACTGATGCGAACGTGCTTGCCGGCGGGGGTGACGCCCCAGCCGTTGAAAAGCAGATTCGTATCCGGCGCAAGACCCGATGTGTTGCGTAGCGTGGCGTCATTCACCTCAATATCAGCACGTCGGGCGGCTGCGGGTGATTGGGCGATTGCATGCAGCGCGGCGACAATTGTCAACGCAGCTACAACAGCCGAATGTCGCAGGGAAGCGGGAAGTTTCATCATGTATATGTCTATTGTGAAGGAATCGGAGAGGCTGGACTTGCTTATCTTTTTGTCAAAAATGAGGCAGGTCAGTGAGTTATGAGGATTTCCTCAAGCACGGGGCCATCGGGACTGGTCAGTGTCAGTCCCAGCATGCAGGCAATCGTGGGAGCGACACTGGTGTTGGAGATTTCGCCCAACTTGACTCCGGACTTGATTCCAGCGCCCCATGCCACAAACGTGGCATGCATATGCGGAAGGTTCGGATCGTGGCCATGAGTGCCGGTAAGTTCCACCTTGTCCTTGAACGGCACGTCGCCCGCAGCGGTATTGCCAAAGGCGCTGCCTTCTTCGGCGAACAGAATTAGGTCGGGAGCGTGTGGATCATCCTTGGGATCGGCCACACCGAAATCCTTGAATTGCTCCGTCCCAATCATTTTGGCCACGCCCGGCACATCGGTGAATGCCCGCCGCACCTGAGCTAGCAATTCACTGCGGTGTGCTTCGTCGCGCACATAGATCATCGCGCTGCCGCCCTGCGCCACCACTGCCACCGGTCCGTCTTTCATGGATCCATCCGCACCAGCCAAGTCGGCCTTACGCAGAACCACGTTCGGCAGAATTGTGCGTGTGATCGGGGAGAACCCGTGATCCGAAACCACGAACAGCGTGGCCTTGCCCGGGTAATCGCGCTGCAGCAATTCCCAGACTTCCCGCACCTGGCGATCGGCCTCCTTAATGACTGCGTATGCTTCCGGCGTGCGCGGTCCTTTGGCATGCTGGGTGTGATCCACATTGATGACGTGCAGAAGCGCCAGTCTGGGGCGATGCTGATGGACCACTTGATTGAAGATGCCGGTGACCAAGTCATCCATGCGCTCGCTGTTCTCGTAATCGGGCACCAGATGCAAGCCCGTAAGTTCACATTCAGCCAGCAATTCAGGGGTTGAGAATTGCGCCGCGGTCTCGGCTGTCTTCATGTCTGGAATCATCCAGTCGAGGGATTTTGCATTGCGGGTGGCGGGCCAGCGGATCGCGGTGGTCTTCCAGCCCTTGGCTTTGGCCAGGTCATAGAGAGTGGGCACCTTGATGATCTGGTCCTTGTCAAACACCGGATCGGCTATCAATGTCACAGGCACACCGGTGCTGCGGTCGAAATAGTTATTGCCGACGACACCGTGCTTGGCCGGATTCACTCCGGTCACCAGCGTGGTGTGGTTCGGCCAGGTCACGCTTGGCGTCGAAGCTTTCATCATCGTGGCGTGAGCGCCGTCGGCCGCCAGAGCGCGGATGGTGGGCATCTCCGCCTTGGGATCATCAAAGTAGAACGCCGCCAAGCCATCAATGCTAATCATGACCATGATCTGATCGGCATCGGCTGCCGCCGGGGATGCCGCACCAGCCTGTTCCGGGCTGAAAACGAGTGCAGCACCCATCAGAATGCCGAATGTGAGTTTGCTAATATGTGTGTTCATAATTGTTTATTCGTTGAAAGATTGCGGTTGCCCTATCAGACTTCCTCCTGTCTCAGCCAGCGGAAGGCGATGATCTCGAAGCGGCGGCCCAAGCGCCGATTCGCGGCGCTCAGGGTGGCAGGCAATGCCAGCGAGTTGTCCGTGCCATCCACATAGCCGGGAGCCCGCTGGACCACGGTCTCGCACCAGGCTTTGGCTATCACTTTGCCGGCGGCATCCACACACTCGCCGTAGGCGCGGATCCGGAAGGTGTCCGAGCGGGCGGTCAGGGCCGGGCCGATGAATTGGAGTAAATCGGCCTGAGTGAGGAATCCCAACGCGCCCCAGGCAGTGGTGTCAGGCTTGCGCGTTTGCTCCAGACGGGTCGAGTCCACGATGTGGTCCGAGTTCTTGTAATCTGGCAGGGACTTTGAATTGTCCAACGGCCATTCGTCGGTGAATGCGCCATTCAACCCGGAGCGGTCGATGGCCGCCTGAAGTGCCCCCTTTTTGCTCGTTTCGTCCCCGCTGAGACGGCGGTTGACGAAATCCGCCAGGCTGAGGAAGGGGCCGCGGCCCTTAACTTCAATGACGATTTGCTCGGCGAGCTTGCGGATTTCCGCCCGAGTAAAAACGCGCTGGCCGGCCCAAGCGGCCGGGGTTCGCGGGCCTTTGCCATTCCAATCGCCAGCGGGGGCGTTGAATAGCCGGGGAAATGCCACCGTCCCGGCGTCGGCTTGTTGGCCTAGGCCGGAGAGCAGCAAACCCTCCCAGGCCGCGACGCTGGTGGAGTTCACATTGAACGCGCCATCGATGAGCAGGTGCGACGCGGCGCGGTGATAGTCCGTCAGGTCGGCCACCGTGACTTGGCCCGCCATGGGATTGGGTTTCACCCGGCCGTTGGGCAATGGCGAGCTCACCGGATCCTTGAGGAACGCCTGCTTGTCGGCAGGACTGCCGCTGGATAGAAAGTAGCCGTCCCACAAGGTGTGGTTGAGTTCATAACTCAGGTCATAAACGAGGGTCTGGTCGAGCGCTGCCTGTTGCAGGAAATTGCGGGCCATCCAGGCCCAGTTGTCCTCATTGGTGCGGTTGGTTGCACCATTCGTGTTAGATCGACCGTCGGTGGCGTAGCCAAGGGTGTCCTGATTCCACCCACCCTTGTCGGCGATGATGCTCTCGGAGCGGTCCGGCTCGGTGTGGTTGGGCGGCACCCGCGGATCCGCCAAGGAATTGCCCAAAGCATAGCTGGGATGCCAAATGAACTCGGAGAAATTGGCGTGCTGAAACGCCCCTAACGAGGCGATGGCGGTCTCGCGCCGGGGCACGTCAAACAGGATGCGTGCGCCCGGGCCGTTTACCGGTTGGTCGAACGGATCGCCGAGAGACGCTCCACCCGCCGAGCGCGGGGTCAGGCTGGTCCAGTCCACCGCACCGTCGAACAGATCGCGGGTGTAGATCCCGAAAAAGTGCGGAGCCACGTCGGTGACGTTGTCAAAGGGATTCCGGTAGGACCACGACGCCCGCATGTTCCAGTTTCCGACGGCAGCGTCCTGCAGATGCGACGTGCGGGCGAGGCTGCCGGAGCCGATGACATTGGATTCGGGTTCCTCAAACCAGCGGAGCCGGAAGCCGTCGCGGGTGCGCCGGTCTGGCAGATCGGTGACGGTGGCGGTGGTCAGCGAGGATTTCGGGAATGGTACCGGATCAAGTGAGGTCCACTCGACCGGCAGTTCGTCCTCATCGCCGAATTGATAGGCACAGGAGACGAACCGGCCCATGGGCATGGCTGCAAACGAGCTGGCACTGAGCGAGTTGCCGGACATGGGCTTCCAGGAGGCGATGTAGTCGTCGGCCTGGGTATAGGCAGCGGCTTGGAGGTTGCCAGACGGCTTTGGGGGCACGATCTCGCGCCATTCCAGCGGGATTTGTGGGAGCAGGTTGTTGGCAAGGCCGGGTTTGGGTGGAAAACTCTGCTGCACTTGGAATAACGGATAGCCGTCGATCCGCTTGTCTTGATAGAATGCCCGGCCCGGACCGGGGGCTACCCCGGTGGTAAGTTGGTTATTGGCGAAATTGGTTTCGTCGTACTCAGCGTTGCGGGTTGGCGACCAAACGAGGGTTTGACCGGGGGCGATCGTGGCGGCGTCCATTTTGAAAAACAGGCTGCCGCGGACCGCTCCACCGGTCGCCCCTCCGGTGAGGCCCCAGTACATCCGATAGGTCTGTTGCAGTCCATTCTGCATGGTCACCTCCACGGATTTACTGCCGTTGATTTGCAGGAATATCGCGGAAGTGGGCACTTCAAGGGGGAAGTTGTACGGGTTCCACAACGCCACCCGCGGATAGAAATGGACCCTCATCGCATACGGGTTGCCGGTCACCGGCTTGGCCGGATCGTAGTAGCTGAGGTTGTAGTAGAGCGAGGAGTCTGCCAGCACCGGCATCAGGTTGGTGGTGATGCGATTGCGGAAATCAACCGATTGCGAGTTGCGGCCACCGGTCGAGAGATCCACCATCTCGCCAAGTTCGGTTCTGGATTTGAAACTACCGATCTGAGCATCCGATGCCCGCTGCGCCCAGGTGCGGAGCAATCCGAAATTCGGCGACACGTCCGAAAACCGATCCGACCGCGCGGAGGTTTTTGTGACCAGTTCCTCAGGAGCGGCGGATGAGCCCACCAGATTGTCGGAGTCCGTTAGTCCGGGTAAGCGCACGTCGCCTTGGTTCAGCTCGGGAACCGACCCGCTGCTGGCCAGATAGGCCGTGAGATCCCTCCGCCAGCCGCCCTCACGGACGTTTACGGGCAGTCCGGCCGACCACACGGTTAGATCGTGAAACCCGCGATTTTTCAACTCCGGAGCAGCTAACTGCAGCTCGCCCTCACTCGCGAGCTTACCCCGTTGGGTGGAGGACAATTCTGCCTTACCGAAGGCCTGCCAGGAGGCGTCCTGAGCCAGCATCCTGGCGTGGTATTGGCCATTCGGGGTGTTTTCCGAGGCGTCCCTGGTGGCCACGTTGGCCTGAGCTCCCAGATCACCGACCCACCAGGCATACGCGCCTTTCGGCTTGCCTGCGGGCCCGATGGTGACCCGCGGTGCCCGCACTTGATCCTCAGCATCTGCTAGATCGCCGAGGCTGCCTTTGGATACCAACGAAACCATTGAGGCGGGGTCTTCCGCATGTTCGCCCGTATGGGTGATCCCGGCTTCGTTGCCACTTACCAAACAGGCGATCCGCTGGTCAATGGCCTGCCAATGGGTGGTCTGCCGTTGATCCTCCAAGCCCCCCTTGGCACCATTGCGGACAATCCACGGCGAGCCATCGTCCTTGGTGCTGCGCCACACGCTGAGCCAGTGAGACTGGATCGGTGTCTTCAAGTGACCGGCGGCAACCTGGGCATCGGCCGTAATCCGTTGGTCCGGGCCGCAGTGTTGCTGCAGTTGTCCTAGTGCCAGGATCATGCCCAGCCTGGCATTCGCCCGGGCCTGCTCCATCGGACTGGCCGACGACGACTTCCGGAGCTCGATTGAGGAGAGGCTCAGCAGTCCGACCACCAAGACGGTCAGCAGGACCATCATGGACAATACCGAGACCAGGGCAAACCCGTTATGATGGTGACGTTGGAATAGCTTCATGGGATAGTCAATTTGTGGCTGCGTTGAATTCGGAATCGGGTCTGTGGAGTCCGTCCATCGGATGGCACGCCCGGCCCGCCATGAATCGTTGCCGGGCGCGCCTCGAGGATTCCGTTAGGGAGTATATGTAACTTCCAGGCGGAAGAACTTCCGGGGGGCTGCGAGCGATTGCTCGAAGGAGATCACCGCGGAGTCATTGACGGTTGGTGTTTCCTCCACCCAGGCTTGCAGGTCCGCGCTACTCATGATGTGGTAGTTGACCCGCGAATCGGCTCCGGCTTGCGCGCCCTTCGGGAAGGCTACGCCTATCGTGTTAGCACTGCGGGTGATGCCCGGCAGGGTATCAGCGACCGTCGGACTTAGGCCAAGTGCATATTCGACCAAGGCGGTGAGTCCGTCATGATCGTCATCGGAGGTGATGGCGATGCCCGCCACCCCGTGGGCAGTTGCCCACTGGTCAAACGGAGCGGCGTTGGTAATCGATCCGCCGGCCATGGTGATCCGCAAGCGCGGCGCAACGATGTCGCCGTATACCGTGCCGGGCCAGAACAACCTCCACCCGTCCGCAGTTTCCGGCTTCAAATCGAAGCCATAGTTAGCGGCACCCGCGCGCCAGGCGCGGACCACGGAGGTGACATCGACCCAGGCGGTGGACCCTTGGCCGAGACCGGTCATGGAAGCCACGCTCGGCGCAAGGTTGGTGCCTACCTTCGTCCCGTTGAGGCCGAAGCTGGTGGTGGTGTTCCAGTCCGTCAGGACCTGATGCACGGTGATCGGTCCGCTGGATTGGCCACTGACGTCGAAGGTGGCATTCGCGGTGGTGACCAGCAACTCAGCTTTTACAATGTCCTGATCGAGGGGAATGGCACCGGATGTCTGACCGCCAAACACCACTGGAAATCGCAGCAGCGCTTCCTGGCTGTTGTTTGTGGCAAGGTTGATGAGTTCAGTGTCAAGCTGAGCGCCATCGATGGTCGCGGTGCCCGGCGCACTGTTGATCCGAGCGGATAGATCGGCGGTATAGGTGTATTGACGGGTCGGCTGGATCATGAAAGTCACCACCAGCTTGGGACGCAATGCGACGGTGGCGTTGCCAACCGTGCAGTAGCTCCAACCGTCGGAGGTTCCGCCAGCAGACACTCCGAATCCGTAGTTGGGTTGACCGTTCGCCCAATCACGCACGATCGCCGTGACATCTGCTGCTCCTACTTGGCCCTGCGCCATCGCCGGAAAGCCGGCCACCGGCAGCCCGGTGCTGATCCCACGGACACCTTCAAGGCCGACACCGGCGGAGATGGCGTCATAGGTGGTGCTCGCGTCCACCGCCGAGGTCAGGCGGTCCACGACATACGGACCGGGAGATTCTGCGGAGGTGGCAACGGCCGTGGTTAGGATCAACTCCGCTTTGAGAACCGTTGCGCCGCTCGGAATGGCATCCGCACCGATGATGTTATCAAACCGAATCATATCATTCACATCCGGGTCGCCCCCGTCCACTGCGTAGCTGGCCACGCTGGAACCCAGCTGGGCCGTGTAGGCACCCGTGCTCAGCGCATAGCCAACCCGCTTCTGAAATTGTCCGGCGTAGCCGTTAGATCCCTGTTGGAAAACCACGGTGGTGGTCGGCAGGGCCGAAAGTGCGTCGGCTATGTAGCCGGTGGCTGTGGTATATGGCGACGCGGCGTAGCCAGTTCCCGGGGCGAGGGTGAGGGTCACCGTTTCGGTTTGCTCCAGCACCGCGTCAGCCAGTACCGTCACTTCAACCAAGGCGGAAGCCGCCCCTGCGGGAATGACCACGCTGCCCGGAAGCAGGGTGAAATCAGCACCAGGCGTGGCGGTACCGCTGACCGCGTAGTTTACGGTTAGAGCCGCGGTGGTGTCGCCTGCCCGAGTCACCGCGAATGCGAGTCTCTGGTCGGGGCCGTTCTCGGCGGCCTGCGCGTCGACCACGGTTAGTACAACTTCGCTGGCGTCCGGTTGGATTGGATTGAGCGGGGTGGCCAGGAACCGGAAGCCGCCGTCTTGCAGCACGCCGTTGAGGCCCGGCAAGTCATGGGAGAACACCACGAAGGAATTGCCATTGGCGGAGTAGGAATAGACGTTGTCAGCGCCGTTGCCGGCGTTGACATCCGCTGTGACAAACAACGCCGTGTTCGACGGGTTGATCACACTTCCGTCACCGAAGGTCAGTTCATAGCCTTGGGCGGTCAGTTGGCAGGTCGCCCCGCTCCGTGCCAACTCGTCGTTGAGCGCGGTGAACTCTCCGAGATTACCGATCTTACCGCTCAGCACCCGGTTGGCGGTGCCGGGAACATAAAGTACCGCAAAGTCACCGTCCTCAAGGTTTTGAGTATTCTTACGAACTGTGACGATCCAGTTTTCACCACTCTGGGCGACGGCGCTATAGCGATCACAGCCGTTGCCGAGCGCAACGGTCAGCAAGTTGCCAGAACTGGGCAGACCGGAGATCTGGTAGGTGCCAACGGCGAGCTTGGTGACCGTCACGGATGCGGGCAGGCTGCTGCTACCGCCGAGGATCGTGCCGTCGGCCGCAATGTTCGCGCCGATCCAGCCGTCGGCATAGGGAAACCAGCCGAGCGCGAAGGAGGACGACTCCGGGCTTACGGTGGGATTGATTTCGCCCGGGCCACTGTTGTCCATGCTGCTGACATGATAGACGCCTGCGGCCGAATAGGGGGCCACGTCATTGTCGATCGCTGCAAGGTTGTTGTGGACCACCGCGTTGGTGGTGAGAAGCAGGCCGGTGTTAAAGGATAGCGCTGCGCCATTGACGTTGACCGCGATGTCACCGGGAACCACGCCGGGGCTGCCAAAACCGTGAGGGGAAACACTCGAGGAGACGACGCTCCACACCGCAGGATTGGCTGCCGGAACACCCAAAGCGAGTTCGGCGTCACCTCCATCGATGATCCCTGCGGAGTAGCCAGGCACCGTCGCCGGCGCAAACGTCATATTCACTATCAGCGTGCTGTCGATGCGTGACGTCTCACCGCCATTGTCAGTCACCACCGCAACCAACCGACGTGTGCCTACCGGTGGGTTTAAATAGGTGAACGAGAACGGCGCAGTCGTCGATTTGCCGATCGAAACCCCGTTGTCGAAAAACTCCACTTGAGCCACCGTGCCGTCGGGATCGCTGGCCGTGACAGTTAGAACCAAGGCCTGGTTGTTGAGGAGGTTGATCCCATTGGCCGGCGAAGTAATAGCAATCGACGGCTTGACGTTGTTAGAAAAACTCATGCCCGCGCTCCGCAAAGGGGATCCGCCGAAGGTGCCGACCGTCGCGGCGGAGCAGGTGCTGGTGACAGTGGTGCCCGTGGTTTCGGCAAACGCCCAGCGGGCAACAAGGCCGCTGGCGAAGCTGATTTCCGAGTTGATGGTCTGCCGGATCTGCGCTTGGGTGCGGGCCAGATTCCAGATCCGGACTTCGTCCATGAAGCCACCGAAGGCACCTTCGCCGAGGCCGTTGGAGTTCATCGCGGTGGCGATGGACGCGTGCTGGATGCTGTCGGCACGGGGCATGAGACCCCCTGCGTTGCGTGTGGCTTCGAGGTTGCCGTTCAGATAGAGCTGCCATGTGGTGCCGTCAAAGGTGGCAGCGGCGTGCTGCCATACGCCATAAGGAACCGCAGTCACCCCGGCGACCGGCACATTGACGCCGCCAGCGCCTTCGAAGTCGGCGCAGAGCACGCCGTCGCTCGCGCGGATGCCTAGAAACCAATTGGTGTCGAGGGTGGAATTTTCCGCCTGATTGCGGCCTTTCGCAACGAGAGGAATCGCGATGACGCCGCCGGTGCCGGTGGTGGTGGCTATCCCCGTGGTTTCCCGGCGGAACCAGGTTTCCAAGGTGAATGTGGATAGTTTAAGTTCGGCCGCATCGCCCAGGGCAATTTGGTCTGCAATACCATCAAAATAGAGGCCTCCGCTCCCCGCCGCAGGCACCACTGAGAAAGCGACCGGTTCGCTGGTGACGAGCGCGCCAGTGCTATCGGTCATGACGGCAGTGAGAACAAAATTGCCCAACCGGGTGGCCGGGTAGTCAAACGAGTAGGGCGCAGTGGTGGCGGTGCCGACCAAACTCCCATCCAAAAGGAAATCGACTTTGGAAACGGTGACTGGTTCGATCACCATGGCTTCCGCTTGGAATGAAAACGGTGTGCCTTGCACATGGCGGGACGACACCAGCGGACTGACAACTGCCACTGGCACCGCCGGGCTGGAAACGACCCGGATCATCGGGCGGTAGCTCACGTTGGTGGCACCATTGGTGAAGACCTGCCAACCGTCGGGCGTTCCCGAGCCAATATAGAGTCCATAATTCGGGGCTCCGCTGGCCCAACTCTTGACGGCCGCGCTGATGTCCACGTCGACCACCTGGCATGACGACATGGTCGTGAAGGTGGCGAGAGCCGGGGTGACCTGGCCCGCGCTGAGCATGGCACCTGCAGTGCCGGCGAAGTCGGTGTATGCACTCGTTTCGGTGAACGGCACCAACAAGCGATGAAGGGTGAACGGCCCGCTACTAGCAGCGGCGGTGCTCGAAAATCCGGTGACAATCTTGAGCGTGGCGCTTTCGATCTTCCTCCCCAGCAAGGTTGTTTCCACGCCTCCGAAGCGGACCATGGATGAGATATCCGGTTCCAGCGTCGGCGGGTTGACGCCGTCAAGGAAGCTTTCCTGCACGCTGCTTCCGACAATCGTCGTATAGTGTGGCGGATTCACCAACGGCGTCGGCGCACTGTAGAACACCTGGGTGCCACCCGCGTAACCATTAGACCCTTGCTGGAATTCATCGACCTGTAGACCATCGCCCTGAAGATACGTAATCTCAAGTTTCGGCCGCAAACTCACGGTGGATCCGGTGGTATTGAAACTCCACCCATCGGTCCCTTGGTCACTACGAATTCCCATCCCGTAGTTAGGGCTGCCGTCCACCCATGACTGCACGGCGCGGGTCACATCGGCGGAGACCACCGTGGCCGTCGAGGCGGCGGTCATCCCCTTGAAGCTGCCCAAAATCCAATCAACATCACCCGCGAGCCCGTCGGCACCGAAATCGGTTGTCACACTGGAATGGCTGTCGAACGCCCGGGTCAGGCGATAGACCGTAAAACTGTTGCCGCTTTGCGCATTGCTATGGGTTTTAGTCACCACGGTCAGCTTGGCGCTAACGATCTTCGCGCCCGCCGGAATTTGCGTTTCCACCCCACTGAAGCGAATCAGCCCCTGGTTGTAGCCCGTGTCGTTGAGCGTGGTGGCCCCGCCGTCCAAATAATAGGTCGTCTGGCCGGTAATCGTGCTGCCGTCCACCTCGCCGGCCGGACCAATCCGGCGGTCGAAGGTGCCGGTATAGCCATTGACGCCGTTCTGGAAGGTGACGCTGACCGGAGTCGGCGTCGCCGCAGTCGCCGCGAGCTGCAAGCCCAGCAGCGCCGCCACCACCCGTTGGTGCATATGTCGAGTTGTCATGATTTGTTAGTGTCTGGTGTGATATTGTTTTATCGCGTGCCATCGCCGTTAGAGCGGCAACGCCCTCAATCTATCCAATTGTCTTTGGCTGTAACGTCTTCCTTTGTGTCAATTTCGTTGCTTTCAATGTGACGAAATTGACACCAATTTTCGCTGCGTCTGTCGCCAGGGGATGTCAATATTCTCCTGCATGAAGCTACCTTCAATATTCACCTATTTTTTACTGGTCACTCTGCCGCTTGGCGCGCAAGAGCAGGTTAAACATACCCTGCGGGTGTTGCCACTTGGCGATCCGCCGCCGTTTGTCCAGGAGATGCGCGATGGTGCCCGCTACGAGGTGCCCCCTCCTGCCGGAGTGATTCCGCCCCGGATGGTGATGATACCGGCGCCAGCCAAGCCGGGGGCGGCACAGCAAGCCAGCCAACCCCCCCTCCGCCTGCGGCTTGGCAGGCCATCGGTCGCGGTGACCCTGACCGATCCCCAGCAACAGCAAGTCGCGTTGAATCTGGAACAGGGCGCCAATTGGCTCAACGTCCCGCTGGACCCCTGTGGCTCCAGCCTGGCGCTGGTGTGGCGCTGGGGAAAAAGCTGGGATAAAGCCCGCACACTGGTGCTGCCGGACGACTCTGCAGCGCGGGCAGAGGGCAATGTTCAATTTGCGAACCTAACAGCCTCCTCGATGGGCGTGGTGTTTGGTACCGAGAAGCTCCGGCTTGAGCCCGGCATGACGTTCAGTCGCAAGCTCACTGCCGACTCCCCTGCCACATCCGTGGAGATCCTTTACCCCTCGCCAAGCGGCGGGTTCAAGCTCTGCCTTTCAACCCGACTCGACGCCACCCCTGGAGTTTTCAGCCGTCTTCTCATCTATGCTGCGGATGGTCACAATCCCCGCCTACCCGTGAAGGTTCTGCGACTCGACGAGCCAAGTTGAGCTGAACCACGACGACCTCGATATGTGCGCGGTCGAACTTCCCTCCAATCAGCAGCACGGCATGTTCCGGCTTGCCGTCGCCAAACAGGGTCACGTCATGGACGTCGTTGATGAGATGGACCGAGAACATCCGCTGGAAGGCGCGCAGTTGGGCACCGTGCTCAGCTGCGACGCGTTGGAAAACCGCCTTGCCGGTTTCGCAGCCGCGCATCGCGTCGAAGTCGGCGTGCAGCATCCATTTGGCGGATGCTGGGATTTGCGAGGGGGCCAGCACGCCTGCGTGCAGCGAGGCGGCCAGGGGGATGAGACACAAGATGAAGTTTTTCATGGTTGCATATGTGGTTCTGCCAGGGAGTATGCATGATGCGGGCACAAGGTTACCCGGAAATTCCGGGAATTTGCCGGGAGACGTGAAAAGCGGTGCCTTTGCGCGGAAGTTTTGTCTCGGCGCTCAACGGGGCCTCCGCCCCTGCACTGAATTCAACCAGCGACAGGATATGAACCCAAATCGGAAGATAGAAACCACGGATTGCACGGAATGCACGGATAGAGAAAGAGTTGTGAATTTTTTGGCATTCATCTCTTGGGGGAGCCTGAGATTTGGTAGGATGAACTGTCGTTTTCGGTCTTCTATCTGGTGGCGAGTGCCGCCGCTTTCCGGCTGGCGGGTTGACGCCTGGCCATCTGGGTTGCGATCCTCAAGCATCGGCATTTGGATCCTGGGCGATTGGACCGCCGGCATGCGCCCTCATTCATTCTGGCCTGGAATTCGGTGATTACCATGCCGTTCTATCTGATCCAGCTTCGGCATTCGGTTGGCGGGGTTTGCCAGCTAGAACCTGGCGGTGAAGCGGACCCCGCCCACCAGCGCGTTGGGTGTTCCGTTCACTGCGCCGGGCTTGATGATATATTGTAGATCGGGTTGCACCAGCACACTGAGTCCGTCCTTGCGTTCCAATATCGGGATGTGCGATTGATAGGTCAATTCGAGCACCGTCTCGTAATGTGTGGGAAACGGATTGCCTGCTCCATCGCGGGCACTTTCGCTGACCATGGTGTGGCTCATTCCCAGGGCCAGCACGTCTTCCCTCCCCTCTGCCTTCGCAATGAGTCCCGTGTAGCTGATGCCGGCCTCGGTATCGAAAGTCACAAAATTGCGGTCATGCGGGGCCATCGCGAATTTAGCAAAGACGGCCAATTCCTGCGGTGCGCTCGAGATGATGGATCGGACGTTCAGGTCGGCGATGGCGTACAATCCGCAGTTGCCGTGTAGCGGCTGACCGCCACTCAAGTCGTCGAACCACTTGGAATCGTAGAATCCGCCCGCCTTGTAGGTGCCCATCGGGCTGCCGTCGGCGGATTTCGCCTTGTATTCAGCCTCTGCAAATACCGAGACGCCATCGCTGGCGCGCAGATTCCATTGTGTATTGTGGCGATTGTCCGCCGGGGTTCCGACATCTCCGCTGAAGACGGCGGTGCGCAAAGTCAGTGGCTGCGCCTCGACTGGCTGCCACTCAAGCCGTATGCATGGCGCTGAAACAGGATAGACAGCTGCCACCAAACCATTACTCACAACGGGAAACGTGCCGAAACTGCCGTTGAGGAAATGTCCGGCGCCGTCGGACTGCCAGAACCCGCTGCCCTTGTCCAAAGCCCAGATCCCAACGCGTAGCGACAAGCGGCTGGTGAAGAAGTTCTTCTCCGCCCATAATGAGAAAAGCCGGAGGCCGGTGTTAGCATAATAATTACTCACTCCGTTGAGGTCGCCGACATAGTCCCGCGACAGCCCCTCTCCATGGGGGTAAATCAAGCTCGCGTGGATGACGAATTCGCGTTTCGGGTTGTTTTCGTCGCCCGGATCCTCCCAGTTGCCGAAGACCATTGTTTCTCCAAGCTTGAGGTATCCATTATAGGCATTGCCCTGTTGCAAGCCGCCTGAGAGGTTGCGCAGGAAGTCCCCGTCATATTCAAACTCGGTTTTCGCGCCAGGTGCGGACGGTCTTTCCCCTCTCGCGACGGTGCCTGCAATGAGTGAGAGCGCGATGGCAAGGCAGCGGCCCCGGATGAATGTGGTTCCGCAGGGCATGCGGGTGTGCTTGGGGATCGATTTCATGGTTTCCTGGGTTGCGCGCGGAGGCATTGCCGGATCCCAGCCTAGCTGAATCCGGAGGATCTGCAAGTGCGCCCTGCCATGTGGGAGATCCGACATTCCCCCCGGGGGGATTGCCATTGTCAAATCCTTGAGGTCAGCGATGGTTGGGGAGCGGGTCCATTTGGGCTTCCCATGGTTGCATTTACCGCTATGCTGGCAGCCGCAGATGAGTGCCATCCCCCCCTCCCCCACCCGCCGCATTTCCGGACTCACAGCGACCTCGATCGTGGTCGCCAACATGATTGGCACCGGCATTTTCACCAGCCTCGGGTTTCAGGTGGGCGGCTTGCCGAGCGGCTTCGCGATCCTGATGTTGTGGCTGGTGGGCGGCATCTGCGCGCTGTGCGGGGCGCTGTGTTATGCGGAATTGGCCACCGCCCTGCCGCGATCCGGCGGGGAGTACCATTTCCTGGGCTCGATCTATCACCCATCGCTGGGCTTCATGGCGGGCTGGGTATCGGCCACCGCGGGGTTTTCCGCGCCAGTGGCCATGGCGGCGATGGCGTTTGGCAAATACCTCACCGGGGTGTGGCCCGGAGTGCCGCCGTTGCTGGCCTCGCTGGCGGTGGTGTGGCTGGCCACGCCAATGCTGTTAGGCGACGCCAAGTTGGGCAGCCGCTTTCAAAATGCCTCCACCCTGCTGAAGGTGGTGCTGATCCTCGGGGTCATCGTCATCGGGTGTTTTGCGGCGTCGACGCACACGGTGTCGTTTCTGCCGCGGCCAGGGGATGGCAAACTCATTGCCAGCGGGCCGTTTGCGGTGAGTCTGGTGTGGGTGATGTTCTCGTATTCGGGATGGAATGCCTCGACGTATATCGCTGGCGAGCTGCGCAATCCCTCACGCATGATCCCGCTCTCGGTGGGCCTGGGCACCTTGTTGGTGATGGGGTTGTATCTGGCGGTCAACGCCGTGTTCGTGCGCAGCACGCCGCTGGCGGAAATGGCCGGCAAGGTGGAGGTCGCCCTCACGGCCGGGCCGTATTTGTTCGGCGCGGCGGGGACCAAGATCATGGCGGGGCTCATTTGCGTGGGGCTGGTCTCGACGATTAGCGCGATGATGTGGATCGGGCCGCGGGTGATGGTGGTGATGGGCGAAGATCTGCGGGGCTTGCGCTGGTTCGCCGGCAGGAGCCACCAAGGCACCCCGGTGCGGGCCACCCTGGTGCAATTCGGCTTGGTCAACCTGTTTTTGCTGACCTCGAGCTTCGAGCAGGTGGGCACCTGCGCCATGTTCGTGCTGCAGTTGTGCTCGTTCCTAACAGTCATGGGGGTGTTCGTGCTGCGCCACAAGCGGCCCGGGTTGTTGCGGCCGTACCGGACCTGGGGCTACCCGGTGACCCCGCTGATCTTTCTGGCGGTGTCGGCCTGGATGCTGTGGAACATCGTGTTGTCCAAGCCCCTTGAATCGCTCATCGGCCTGGGCACGGCTTCGGTGGGACTCATCCTCTACTTGCTTTCCGCGAAAAAACCGTCATCTTCGGTCTCACCCCCACCTCAACCATGAACCGCCATCACACTTTTGCCGCCATCACCGCAACCGCCTGCCTGCTGGCTGCAGGTTTGTCGGCGCAAGACGCCCCCGCGCTGCCGGCGGCCAACCCGACCAACGACACCGCGCGCCTGCTCGCCGGGCTGGCACCCTCGGCCGATGCGGCGATGGTGGCCGTAACCAAGGAAAGCGCGTGGCAACAGCATGCCAAGTTTTTTGACTCGGCCTGGGCAAGGCTGGAGAAGAACCAGATCTCCAAAGTGCGCGACTGGGCCGTGACGAATATCCCCGATGCTTTTGCGGCCAAAGGCACCGCGTTCTACATGTTCAGCGGGCCGGATTTCCTCTATGCCGACACATTCTTCCCGCAAGCCTCCACCTATGTGCTCTGCGGCATCGAGCCGATCGGCCCGATCCCTGACGTGGCCAAGCTGACCCCGCAAGCGCTCGGCGGCGAGTTGCACGCGTTGCAGGAATCCCTCAACTCGGTGATGAGCTACAGCTTCTTCATCACCAAGAAAATGAAGGACGATTTCCAGAACCACAGCCTGAGCGGCACCCTGCCGGTTTTGTATATCTTCCTGGCACGCTCGGGGTTGACCCTAACCGACGTGAGCTACGTCAGCCTGGATGAGGAAGGCGCGCTGACCCCGCAACCGGACGCCACCCACAGCCCGAAATCACCGGCACCGGGCGTGCGCATTCATTTCCTGGCAGACGGCTCCACCACCCAACGCACGCTCTACTATTTCAGCACGGACATTTCCGACTCCGGCCTGAAGAAGAGCGGGTTTCTCAAATTCTGCAAGACGCTTGCACCGGGCAACAGCTGCGTGAAATCGGCCTCCTACCTGATGCACGAGTCCTATTTCTCCACAATCCGCGGGTTTTTGCTAGATAATACGAACACCCTGGTGCAGGACGACTCGGGCATTCCGATCTCCTTCTTCACGCCTGACGCCTGGCAAATGCGCTACTTCGGCGCTTACCCCGGGCCCATCCCCTTGTTCAAAAACTGCAACCAGCCGAAACTGACGGAAGCCTACCGCACGACCCATCCCGTGCCGCTGGAATTCGGCATCGGCTATCGCCACCACCCCGGCGAGTCCACCCTGATGGTCGCCACCCGCAAGCCGCTCGGAGCCGCCCCGGAGCCGCCCGCCGCCGCGCCAGTGAAAGTCGCCCCACCACGGGCGCAGCTGGTGCCGCCCGCCGCCAATCCGGCACCGTAAGCAGCCTCAGGACACCCGCCCTCGACGCTGAAATGAAATTATGGGGCGAGACCGGAAGGTGATAGCCCGTCAGATGCGGCGTCTTTGCTAGTGGACTGCCCTTGAGCGTCTTGGCGTCCTTCCTCGCCTGAGCGGTGTGGACCAATTCGTAGTTCACAAGTTAAAATCCCGACTGCAGTTCGCGACCTGTTCCTCCATCCCTTGGCGGATCGACTCCCTCATTCCAGGTATGCTAACCAGGTACAACGTTTCTTGAATGGCTCTCCAATCAGCTTCGGCAACCAAAACGGCGCTGCCCCGCTTCCCGGTGATGTGAATCGGCTCGTGGTCGGAAATGGCGCATCTATGACCCGATAAAGGCCAGAGCGAGCGGAAGCGGCTGTGATCTGTCCAGCGACAATGTGATCGTCTTCACGCGCAGAGCGTACGCTATCCCGTGCGTTTTGCCAGTGGTATTTCTTTCAGGGGGACTTGCTTCCACCCAGCCGTATCGGGCAGAGTGCCCGCGCGTCCGCAGCCCGGCGGTCCGGTCACTGGCGCAGGATTTTACGCAAGAATTCCGCGTCGGAGAACTTGGCGTTGGTGCCTTGCCGCACGATCACCAACTCGAGCGAGGGAATGACGAACAAGCGTTGATAGCCGGAGCCCACCACGGCCACCATATCACTCGGGGCACTGCGGCAAATGCAGCGCTTGTGCCAGTCTTGCTCCTGCCATTTCTTTTCCAGCATGTCCTCGATGTCGGACTCGCGCGCCCCCTTGATGGTGGCACCACTGTTGAGCCAGAAGCCCAGGCCGAACATCGGATTGACCCGGCTGCCCTGCCAGCATGACGCAAACGCCTGGGACGGCACCAGCTCGCGCCGCCCGATCGAGCCCCGGCCTAACATCATCAGCCCGAACCGCGACCATTGGCGCGCAGTGAGCTGGAACCCGCTGGCCACCAGAGGCATGCCTTGGGCGTCGGCGCGATACGGCACGGTGCCGATGCCGAGTGGGGTGAGCACCTTGTGTTGCACGTAGCCGAAGGGGGTTTCACCGCGGGCGGCGAGTTTGCGCCGCAGCACTTCGCACATCACCTGACCGTGACTGGGACCGTACGTGAAGGCTGCGCCGATGGGTGCCACCGTCGGCGTGCGCAGGGCCAGGGCATTGCGGTCGGTCACCTTGTCCGAATGCAGATGGAAGGCGGGATCCAGCCCGTCGCTGAAATTCATCA
Source organism: Akkermansiaceae bacterium (assembly GCA_903908495.1). Classification (GTDB taxonomy): domain Bacteria; phylum Verrucomicrobiota; class Verrucomicrobiia; order Verrucomicrobiales; family Akkermansiaceae; genus Luteolibacter. The sequence goes on along the minus strand of CAIVSK010000114.1, from coordinate 579 downwards.
ATTCGCGCAGGGTGATATCGTTGCGTTGGGATTCGCCGCGCCACTCGGGGATCGTCTTGGCCACCGGTTCATCGAGGCGCAACAGGCCTTCCTGGGCCGCCACCAGCACTGCCAGAGTGAAAAATGCCTTCGTCCCGCTGTAAATTTGGTGGGGCAGGCGCGCGTCACCTCCATTCGGGTACTCCTCGATCAACGTCTTGCCGTGCTGCACGACCAGCAACGCACAGCCCCGCCGGCTCGCCGAGTAATCAGCGGCGTCGCGCAACGCCTGCCGCTCCAACCCCGCTTGAGCCAGCGCAGAGCATGCGGCCAGCGGCACGCTCGCGGCCAGCAAGCCCCAGACAGCAGAGCGGATGACGGCGGCAGCCTGGCTGACGCGCCTACCTAACGAAATGAACGGAGAATAAGGAGGATCCGGCTGGTACATGACTGGGGGCGAACCCCACCCTAAACGCAAGCCGACGCTTTGCAAGCGCCGCCCCGACAAGCGCCCCGACAAGCGCCCCGACAAGCGCCCCGACAAGCGCCCCGACAAGCGCCCCGACAAGCGCCCCGACAAGCGCCCCGACAAGCGCCCCG
>CAIVSK010000113.1 GCA_903908495.1 Akkermansiaceae bacterium | reverse complement strand
GGGCGAGGGCGAGGGCGAGGGCGAGGGCGAGGGCGAGGGCGAGGGCGAGGGCGAGGGCGAGGGCGAGGGCGAGGGCGAGGGCGAGGGCGAGGGCTGCGGTCCCTGCCGCACCTCACTCGCCGGGTCCCGCCCGGCGATGGGCGTAGCGCGCTCTGAGCGGAAAACAGGCGTCCCGCCTGTGAGGGAAGACAGCGCGCCCCGCCTGCCCATGAAACGACAGGCTGGAAGCCCGTCGTCCATGACAGGCAGGATGCCTATCCTCCCGCTAAACGGCCAGTATTGGGCGGCCCGCCCCACCGCCCGGCTTGGCGCGGTTCGCCAAAGCATCAGCAAGCACGTCCGAACGCCCCATCCACAACACAGGGCGGCGGGCCAGCCCCACCGCAGGCGACCCGCTCCACGCCAAGATCTCCGTCACTAAAGGAGTCTTGCTGCAACACCGCGCAATCAAGCATTCGGTGATTTTTCTAAAAGAAGACAAAGTTATCTTGATTTATCCGGCGGCTTGCCCCACAACGCGTCGGCGACCTCACCCGGAGGTCCTAACATTCCAACAACAACCGCTGAATCCCCCAAAAAATAACATCATGAGCATGTACTGTTTTCAATGCCAGGAAGCCTCCAAAGGAATCGCTTGCACCGTCAAGGGTGTGTGCGGCAAGACCGATGAGCTAGCCAACCTGATGGACCTGCTGGTGCATCTGATCAAAGGCCTCGCCCACTGCACCACGGCGCTGCGGGAGCAGACCGGCTACGAGAGCGCGCAGGCTAACAAATTTATCATCGACGGGCTGTTTGCCACCATCACCAATGCCAACTTTGACGCGGATGTCTTCGTGGTCAAGGTGACCCAGGCGCTGGAGCTGCGGGCGATGCTGCTGGCGGAGGCCGCCGCAGCGGGCGTGGCCGTGGACACCCGATTTGACGGCACCAGCTGGGCGGGCAGCCCTGCCGAGTACGCGGCCAAAGCCCAACAAGTGGGGGTGCTGGCCGAAGCCAACGAAGACGTCCGCAGCCTCAAGGAACTCTCGCTGTATGGCCTCAAGGGCATGGCGGCCTACCTCGAGCATGCCTCCAACCTCGATTTCGCCGACCCGGCCGTCGCCGCATTCATGCAGACGGCGCTGGTCAAACTCACGCAGGATCTAACACTTGACGAACTGGTGGGCCTGGTGCTCGAGACCGGCAAATTCGGCGTCAGCGCCATGGCCCTGCTCGACCAAGCCAACACCACCCGCTATGGCAACCCGGAAATCTCCCGGGTCAACCTGGGCGTCCGCGGCAATCCGGGCATCCTCATCAGCGGTCACGACCTCAAGGACATGGAAGAACTGCTGGCGCAAACCGATGGCACCGGCGTCGACGTGTACACCCACAGTGAAATGCTGCCGGCCAACTATTACCCGGCGTTCAAGCAATACCGCCACTTTGTCGGCAACTACGGCAGCAGCTGGTGGCACCAGGGCCAGGACTTCACCTCCTTCAACGGGCCGATTTTGTTCACCACCAACTGCATTGTACCGCCGGCCGAGGGCGCCACCTACAAGTCGCGCATCTACACCACGGGCGCATCCGGCTTGCATGGCGCCAGTCACATCGCGGCCCGGGCCGACGGCCAGCCGAAGGATTTTTCCAGCATCATCGAGCACGCCAAAACCTGCCAGTCACCCGTCGAAATTGAAACCGGCGAGATTGTCGGCGGCTTTGCCCATGCCCAGGTGTTCGCCCTCGCCGACAAAGTCGTGGACGCCGTCAAGAGCGGCGCCATCCGCAAGTTCGTCGTCATGGCCGGCTGCGACGGCCGGATGAAATCGCGCGACTACTACACCGAGTTTGCGACCAAGCTGCCCACCGACACGGTGATTCTAACGGCCGGCTGCGCGAAGTTCCGCTATAACAAACTGGCGCTGGGCGACATCGGCGGCATCCCGCGGGTGCTCGACGCGGGCCAGTGCAACGATTCGTATTCGCTGGCCGTCATTGCGCTCAAGCTCAAGGAGATTTTCGGCTTGGCCGACATCAACGAGCTGCCGATTGCGTATAACATTGCATGGTACGAGCAAAAGGCGGTCATCGTGTTGCTGGCGCTGCTGCATCTCGGCGTGAAGAACATCCACCTCGGCCCCACCCTGCCGGCCTTTCTCTCGCCCAACGTCACCAAGGTATTGGTGGACAACTTCGGCATCGCCGGAATCAACACCGTCGACGAAGACATGCTGTTGATGGTCGGCTGAGAAAAACGGCAGCATTGTAGAGGCGGTCTATGACCGTCTCTGCCCATGCGCGGTCCTTGCGCGGCGGCGTTCACAGACCGCCGCAACTCCCCTTGGACCGGCCGTGCGCAGTCAATTGTGAGCCAGCACCCGCACAAACAACGCCGCTGGCACCAGCGGCTTGCTCCCGCTCAAGGTAACCTCCACGGATTGCACCTCGCCTGCCGTGCCGGTGACGGTCTGCTCCGCCGTGGAATCGGCACTCCAGCCCGCGGTGCCCAGAGTAGGCGAGGTCTCTATCGAATAGGTCGCGCCCGTCAGCGCCGGGTCGCGCCGGGTATAGGTGAATTTGCCCGTGCTCGCGTCAACTGCCGCAGTGATCGGATTGCACGAAGCGCCGCTGGTGGGGTCGAGACCGAAGGCATATTCCTGCTGGTTGGTCAACCCGTCGTGGTCCGGATCGGCAGCCGGTCCAATGATCGCCGGATCGGTTTGCGCACCAAAAAACGACCCGCTCCATGACGCATAACTCGGGGTCGCCGTCACGCTCACCGTGCCGCTGGCGGTGGTGAAATTGGCCACATCCGGCGGCGTGTAGGTCACACTTTGGGAAGTGGTGCCAAGGGCGGGCTTGGTCGCAGGCGTGGTGAAGGCGAAACCGCCACCGGTTGGGGTGGCCGCGCCCCCGAGCAAGGTCGATGCAGCCAAGGTTTGGCCATAGGCAATCGAGCTCGCGGACGGCCAAGTCGCCACGCTCGGCGTGGCCTTGCCCACCCCGTTGCCACTCGCAGGAGTGGTGATACTGACGTCACCCGCGCCGGCACTTGTTAGAACAATGCTCATTGAATCGTAGGCACCAGACACGGCAGCGGTGGCCGAGAGGCGGATGTAGAGGGTGCCGCTGGCGCTGCCGCCGCTGCGGGTGAAGGTGGCGCTGGGCCCGTAGGCCAGCCCGCCGTTGGCGGACACTTCAAACCCGGTCGGGGCCGTGGCACTGATATCGCCGGTCAGATTGCCGCCCGAGACCGCAAACGATTGCGCCGGTGAGGCCGTGCCATAGCTTGTCACAAAGGCACTGGCG
>CAIVSK010000112.1 GCA_903908495.1 Akkermansiaceae bacterium | reverse complement strand
GTAAGCGTCAAGCCAACCCATCTGTTCACGCGGGCGATGCAGTGTTGAAGTGGAAGGATGAGCGAAGGACTGGTAGGAAGGCCGCGGCGGCGGCGGAGCCGGGCGGAGGTCGAGCAGTTGGTCGTCGAATACGAAACCACGGGGATGAGCCGGATCGAGTTCTGCCAGAAGCATGGGCTGGCATTGTCGACGCTGGCGCGGTACCAGAGGCGGCGGAAGCAGGTGCAGGAGGAAGGCGCCGGGCCGAGTCGGTGGCTGGCCGTGGAACTTTCGGGGGCGCATCCGGCGGGCGCGAGCGGGCTGGCGGTGGTGCTGACGGGCGGACGGCGGATCGAAGTCGGGCGCGGGTTTGATGCCCAGACGCTACAGCAGTTGGTGAGCCTGCTGGAGCCGGCCTGAGCATGTTCGGTTGGGGTCCGGCCACGCGGATCTATCTGGCGGCGGGGGCCACCGACATGCGCAAGGGCTTCGAAGGGCTGTACGGTCTGGTGCGCGACCGGTTGTCGTGCGATCCGCTGAGCGGGCACATTTTCCTGTTTACGAATGCACGGCACAATCGCCTGAAGCTGTTGTTCTGGGATGGCAGCGGGCTGTGGGTGTGCGCCAAGCGGTTGGAGAAGGGCCGCTTCCGGTGGCCGGAGGCCGAAGGCAGTCAGCTCAAGGTGGTGCTCAGCCACGAGGAACTGGCGCTGCTGGTGGGCGGCATCGATTTAGCCCAGACCCGGCGGCGCGCCTGGTACAGAAAAACATCGTTTTCCGAAGCCAAGATCGCATAACTTACTTGTAAGTGTAAACGAGTCATGTTATGATTGTCTTTACTCGCCGTGATCGCCACTTCCTCCATCCCCGCCTCTTCGGAATCCCAGCAGGTTGCCGAGCTGAAGCGGGAGCTTCACTCGACCACGTTGGAGCTGCAGTGGGCGCACCTGAAGATCCGGGTGCTGGAAGAGCGGCTGCGCCTCCAGCGAATTCAAAAGTACGGTCCGGCGAGCGAGAAGCTCAGCGACGCGCAACTGGAGCTTCTGGAGTTGGAACCGGGAGTGAGCGGCGCCGAAGTGCAGGCGGAGAGCGAGCGCGAGCCTCTGCCGGCAAAGACGGGCAGCCGGAAGCGCCGCCCGCATCCGGGACGGCAGGAACTGCCGGCGGAGTTGCCCCGCGTGGAGCGCGTGATTGCCTGCGCGCCGGAACAGTGCGCTTGCCGAGCCTGCGGCCAGCCGATGGCGGTGATCGGCTACGACCAGAGTGAGCAGTTGGATGTGGAACCGGCCCAGTACTTCGTTGTGGTGACCAAGCGCGAGAAGCGCGCTTGTCAGTCCTGCGGCGAAGGCGGGGTGGCTGCGGCGCCCGTGCCGGCGCGAATCATCGACAAGGGTCTGGTGAGCGACCGGGTGGTGATCGACACGCTGGTCGCGAAGTATGGCGACCACCTCCCGTTGTACCGGCAGAGCGCGATTCTGGAGCGGGAGACGGGGCTGGAAATCGGCCGCGCGACGCTGGACGGATGGGTGATGCGGGTGGGCGAGTTGCTCATCCCCATGACAGCGGTGATCGGCCGTGAGTTAGTCCGTGGCAGTTACATTCAGGCCGACGAAACTCCGGTGGATGTGCAGATGCACGATCGGCGGGGGAAAAACCATCAAGCTTATCTATGGCAATACAGCCGGCCGGGAGGGAGCGCGGTGTTCGACTTCCGGCTGGGGCGAGGACGCGCCGGACCCAGAGAGTTTCTGGGCCGGTTCGAGGGCATTCTCCAGACCGACGGCTACATCGCTTACGACCAGGTGGGCGGGCCGATGATGGTGCACGTTTGTTGTTGGGCGCATGCCAGGAGAAAGTTCCACGAGGCGGTCAAGCTCAGCCCCCAAGATAAGGTCGCCATTGGCCTGGTGGCGCAGATCGACGAACTGTTCGCTATCGACGCCCGGGCGCGCGCCGAGAACCTCGACCTTGCCGCCCGCCATGCGTTGCGCCAGGAGCGAGCCAAGCCGTTGCTGGACCTGCTGAAGCCGCGGATCGAAGCGGCGGGCGCACACACCCTGCCTTCCAGCGCGCTGGGCAAGGCGGTGACCTATACGCTCGCGCTTTGGCCGAAGCTCACGCGGTTCCTGAAGCACCCGGAGGTGGAGCTGAGCAACAACCTGGCCGAGAACTCGATGCGCCCGGTCGCTCTGGGACGAAAGAATTGGATCCACGTGGGGAGTCCAAAGGCCGGGCCGAAAGTTGCGGCCATTCTATCCATCGTCGAAACCTGCCGCCGCATGAAGATCCCGGTCCGCGAGTACCTCGGCGCCGTGTTGCCCGGCTTGGCCGACGTCTCCATCCAGCGACTTGCCGAACTCACCCCCGCAGCCTGGGCTGCCCGGAACCAGTAGCCCCAACCGCCGCCCACGTCAAGTATGGGGTTGGTCTAACGCTTACG
>CAIVSK010000111.1 GCA_903908495.1 Akkermansiaceae bacterium | reverse complement strand
CGTCCCGCCTGTGACGGAAGACAGCGCGTCCCGCCTGTCCGCGCTTGAAACGACAGGCTGGAAGCCCGTCGTCCATGACAGGCAGGATGCCTATCCTCCCGCTAAGTCAGCAGTATTGGGCCCTCCGCCTGCCCCGCCCCACGCCGACTGAAGCTGGCGCGGTGCCTGCCGCAGCTGCGGAACCCGTGACGCCGCGATTCGGTTAGCAAATGGTTTCGCCGATCGTCGGATTGATTTGCTAACAGACGGACATCAGCTGCCGGTCTGCGGATCGTTGGACGGGCTGCGCCTGCCGGATGGGGGGCCGCTCTGCATCGGCTTTTCGCTGGACATGTGGCTGATGAGCCGCTCGTTGAATTCATCGGCCATGTTGTAGCCCAGGCTGCGGAGTTGCTGGTCGAGCGCGGCGATGGTGACCATGCGCGCGGTGTCGCGTCCGGGGCCGACGGGCACCTCGACCTGGACGACGTGCTGGCCGAGGATTTCGTAGGTGTCTTGTTGCATGCCGCAGCGGTCCACTTCGTTGAGGTCGGCACCGGGTTTGAGCAGGACCACGAGGTCGAGGCGTTTGAATGGCCGGATGGATGTCAGGCCGTAGAGGTTGGCGATATTGATGATGCCGATGCCGCGGATTTCCATGTAACCGCGGGACAAGGCGGGAGCGGTGGCCACCAGTTCACCGCCGACGTATTTGATGGACACCATGTCGTCGGCGACCAGCGAGGCACCGCGCTCGATGAGGCCGATGGCGGTTTCCGATTTGCCTGAGCCGCTGCGGCCGATGATGAGGATGCCGATGCCGCGCATGTCGACCATGCAGCCGTGGACCGTCACGCTGGGGGCGAAATCGTGTTCGAGGCGGATGGTGGCGGCGTTGAGGAAATTCATCGTCACCATCGAGGTGCCAAACACCGGGATGCCATGGTGGTTGGCGACGTTGAGCAGGTCATCGCCGAGGTCGGCACCGCGGGCGACGACGATGCAGGGGATGTCGCGGTCACACATGCGCCGGAACCGGTCCGAGCGCAGGGCATCGGGCAGTTTTTTCAGATAGGATAATTCCGAGTTGCCGAGCACCTGCACCCGCTTGGGGGCGAAGTACGAGAAGAAGCCGGCCAGAGCCAGGCCGGGGCGGTTCATGGCCGGTTCGCTGATCGGGCGGTCAAATCCCACTTCGCGGCCCTGCAGGGAGAGATTGAGTTTGTCCGCATGGTTCTTGAAAAAATCACCGACCGAGATTGAGGCAACCGTTTTGACGCGCTGTGGGGGCATGGCCGGCAATCAAGCACATCCCGGGCCGGTCGGCACGCAAAAACTCCGGCGGACCCGGCCGGCCCGATTTTGCACCCACCTGGCATCGGGCGCGATCTGCATTGCCTGGCAGGGGGGGTATCGCTGGATTTTTGGCTGCGGGGTTGTCTTTAGCAGGGGGATTTGCCAGATTGTGGCGTCCGCTGCCCCTATGAGTTCCTTGGTTTACGCAATCAGCATCGCCACGCTCGCCATTTGGCTGGGCCT
>CAIVSK010000110.1 GCA_903908495.1 Akkermansiaceae bacterium | reverse complement strand
TGCACCCGCTCTGCAAGCGCCTGGTCGGCGGCGCTGCCCTCTTCGATATAGCGCTCGCCGCGGAACACTCCGCCGTCCCCGGCAATCTTGTAGTTATGGAAACTATCACCGGCCTGGGCCATGGTCACCCGCGCTCCCGGAGCGCTGCGGCCCTGCGCATACAGCGCGTCCTGCTCCGACCAGGAGCGGTAGCCGCTGATCAGCCGGTAATCGCAGCCCAGCGTGGCCGCCGTGGCTTTGGCCAGCGCCAGGAAGCGCCGGAACAGCGGTTGGGCTTTGGGGTCCAGCGTGGCGAGGGTCGCCTCGCTGTGGGGATCGAACTCGTGTTGCTCCGCGTTGGTGGCCGGCGCGGGATTGCCGGAGGCCTCCATGTGGCGCGCCTGCAGCGCCGCCAGCACGTTGGCCGCGCTCACCGGGCCGAACACGCCGTCGCGTTGCACGCCGATTTCGCCTTGGATGAGTTTGATGATGTCAGGAAGATTCATTGTCCGTGTCTCCAGGTTTCGATGTCGCGCGCCGTTGCCTTGTCCGACGGGCCTGCCTTGACAGACCCGCCGGACCCTTTGCCGCGCTTTACGCCGCCGCATGCCTCGCAAGCCAGCGGCCGCAGCGCAATCGCGCAGAGACCGAGCAGACAGAGCATGAGCAGCGTTTCCATTTGGTTATGTGTTAGAATGGGGCAGTGGATGGGGAGGGGCTGGGGACGCGTGTGGATCTAATGGAATGCCTGTGATCCCCGCCCCTCCGGATAGGCCCTGTGGGCAATTATTTCCCGGACGTGGTTTCCACATCCAGCACCAGGCCGCCGGCCGTGCTATAGGACGCGGTCCCGTACTTGGTGTGTACCGTGGTGGATATCGGCACGCTTTGGGCCGCAGCCAGCTGCGAGGTGGAGCACGCCGGCAGGCATCCCATGACAACCGCCGACGCGCCCACCAGGACAAACAGCAACGCCACCCCAGACGTGCCGCTGGATTCCCCGGCAGCGCCGGTGAACATTTTTCCCCCCAGGGTGAGCAGCAGGCGGCCGATGACCGCCGTGAGGACCACCCCCAGCGCCGTGCCGATGGAAACGCCTGCGGCGTCCACCTGGGCCACGTCGGCCGGGTCGAGAAGATTGTGGGAAAGCAGCAACCCGCCGAGACCGGCGAGGGCGGTGAACGCGTGGCGCAACAAGGAAGCAATGTATGGTTTCATGGTGGTGTGGGTGGCGGCTTGCCTAACGACGTGCGCAGCTTGCCACAGCTTTGCAAAACCCCGCCGCCACTCCCCTCCACAAGCCGCCTCCGGCTCCTACTTGCGCTCCGCTTACAACCATCCGCCGCGCCCGGCGGCCGCGCCTCACGCGGCCAACTGCCGCTGCTTATGCTCCCAAACCGAGAGCAAGTCAACCCGCCAATGGCTGTTGGGGCGATGCGGCCGGCGCTTGTACGCCTTGATCGCCTTGACCGCGATCAGATCATAGATCGTTTCCCGGCCACACTCGTCGAGCATCTTGCACGCCTGCTCCACGCTGCCCCAGCGCCGCAGCTTCCTCTCGCTCTGCGGCACCACCAGGTACGCATCTTCGGTCCAGGAGATTCCGGGCAGTTCGTGGGGGGCGGAGGCGGGCATGCCGGGATCATAGCACGGGGCCGCCAAAATCGGCCGGACCCCGGCATCAATCATCATGGTCGCCGCCACGCTCGTCCCGGTCAATGAGCCAGGCGTCGGGCGATAGGGACGGGTTATCGCTTTGGACTTTCGCCCGCCGGTGGCGGGACACGCTTCCGGCTTTTTTTGCGACTGAGGCCCCTTCCTGCG
>CAIVSK010000109.1 GCA_903908495.1 Akkermansiaceae bacterium | reverse complement strand
CGCTCGATGAAGCGGTCGTGCTGGCCGCGTTGACGGTCAACGTGGCCTTGTTACTCGTGACACTTCCCAAACTATTGGAGACGGTGACGGTGTAGTCGCCGGCATTGGACGATTGTGCACTCGTCAGGCTGTAAGTGCTGCTGGTCGCCCCGCTGATCGCTGTGCCATTGAGGTACCATTGGTACGTCGGATTGCCGGAGGCCACCACGTCGAACTCAACACTGAATCCAGCCGTTACCGTGTGGCTTTGCGGCTGGGCAATGATCGTGGGAGCGATGGGGAATACGCCCAGACGGAGGGCATGGTTGTTGGAGTCGGCGATATAGATAGTGTCGGAATTGGCCACCGCTATGCCGGTGGGGTAATAGAAACGAGCGGCGGCGCCTATGCCGTCGGCACTGCCGCTGGCTCCGGCCTGTCCGGCCTGCGTCGTCACCACTCCCGCTGATGTGATTTCCCGGATCGTGTGGTTATCGGTGTCGGCGACGTAAAGGTTGCCCGTGCTGTCCACGGCCACAGACGAGGGATAGTTGAAGCGCGCGTTGCCGCCGGCGCCATCCGTGCTGCCGCTGGTTCCGGCTAGGCCGGCCACGGTGCTGACCGCGCCGGTCGAGGCGATCTTCCGGATGGTGTGATTGTAGGTGTCGGCAACATAGACGTTGCCGGATCCATCCACGGTCAGGCCGGCGGGTAAGTTAAAGCGGGCGGCGCTGCCGGTGCCGTCGGTGCTGCCGCTGCTGCCGGCCAGCCCGGCGAGCGTGGTGACGACGCCGGCGGACGTGATCTTGCGGATCGTGTGGTTATTGGTGTCGGCGACATAGACATTGCCCGTACTGTCCGCGGCCACGTCGGAAGGATCATTGAAGCGGGCGGCGCTGCCGGTGCCATCAGTGCTGCCGCTGCTGCCAACCTGACCGGCCATCGTGCTGAGATATAAGGGATAGGTCACAATCAAGGCGGCTGGCGGCGCCGTCGTGGCCGTGCCGTTCGTGTTGCTGATGACGCATTGGAACAGATTCCCGCTCATCGCATCCGTGACCGAGCTCACGGTCAGCGTGGCGGTGGCGGTACCGCTGTAGGTGGTGTTGGTGCTTAGATTGCTCCAGGTGGTGCCACCCGGCGTCTGCAGTTGCCATTGGTACGCCGGCAGGGGGCTGCCGCTTGCCGTTACGGAGAAGCTCGCATTTTGTCCGGGAATCGCTGTCACGCTCACAGGCTGCGCGGTGATCTGCGGCGCGGAGTTCTGTGCCCCGAGGGCTTGGGCGAGTGCGGCGATATTGGGTGTGCCTACGCCGGTGACCATGTCGTACCCGATGCCCGCGTAGTAGTCGCCGTTTCCTCTGCTGTTGCCGGGCGGTCCGCTGGTCATGTCCCGCAGGCTGGTGGTGCCGATCAGTGGATAAATCTTTGGTCCGAGCAGTCCGAGCGGCGGCAGGCCGGCGCTGGATCGCGCCTGATTGAGCAGGGCGCCAAAGCCCGACCAGATCGGGGCGCTGATGCTCGTACCGCCCCAGACGGTGGTGTCGGAACCGGCGTTCACGATGTAGGCGCCGGTGCTGGGATCTCCCACCACCGCGACGTCGGGCACGAGCCGCATCGTGCCACTAGGCACGCCCTGGCCGGTCTGCCAGTCCGGCCGGGAGAAGTAGAGGCTGATGCCTCCACCGCTGCCACCGGTAGTGCCGCCGCCAACGGTGATGAGATACCAGGCCGTCTCACTGCTCGTCGTGCCGCTGCTCGGATCCAACGCGAGGTTCGTGGCGCCGACCGCGGTCACACTCGGGTCGCTGGCGGGATGCGCGGGCGACAGCGACGCCGAGGCGCTGTAACGCCCATTAGAATTCGGTCTGGAGCCACCATCACCCGTAGAAACAAACACCGTGACCCCGCGGCCGGCCAGGGCCACGAAATTTTGCGCATCGCTCTGCCGCTGGGAGTACGAAGTCCCGTCGGCCTCGCTGGTACCGTAGGAAAGATTGAGCACGTGGAGCGTCGGCTGTGCGTCCAGATCGTTATAGACTTGCTGGTAGGCAAGGGTGAGATCCGATTGGTAGAGTTCGCCGGTCGTATAAACCCGGATATTGGCACCCGGAGCGATGGAACTGGTCAATTCTGCATCGATAATGGCCTCGGTGCCATAGGGGACTCCACTTGTTGGGTCGGTAGACGCGGGATTGGGCGGCGTGGGTGTGCCGGGCACCTGGAAATGCTGGACGCTGCTGTTCGGCGACCGGGTGATGTGGCAGTTCGCCCAATACGTCGCCAGGTCGCTGTCCAGCGGGTACGTATCGATCACGATGGCGATGGTCTGCCCCGCGCCGGTCAGTCCCGTGGTGTTGGCGCTGTAAGCCTTGAGGATTTCGGCCGGCAGATAGGGCGGCGCGTTGGGGGAGGTAAGCGAAGCCTTCTGCGCAACGAGTGGACTGGCCATCTTGTGCGGATGCAGGTGGGGTTGCAGGCCGTTGACGCCCACCAGCGACGGTGCCAGGGCGGCGGGCAGACTGGGCGCGGTGATGGCTGAAGTGAATTCGCCCTCATCAGTGGTCACGCGGGCGAAATCCACCTGAAAGGCCTGTTTGAGCTGGCTGATCGTGCCGCGGGCAAAGAGGGAGAGCCGTATGGTGTCATTGCGCGTGACCGTCAGGCCCTGCGCGGTGAGCCAGGCGGCCATGGCTTCGTAATCAGCGGCCAGGGGAAAATATTTGGCGGCCATTTCCTCGCGGGAGATGATTTCGCCGCGGGCCACGCGGGCCTGGAGGTCGGCCATGTTCCGCATCCTGAGCGCCACCTCAACGTCCATCGGCGCCGCAGTTTCATCTGCCGTCAGGGCCATGCGCAGGATCCGGGCCTGCTGGGGACCGGCCGCCGCGGCCTGCCCGGCGGGGATTTCCTTGATGCTCTCAGGACTCAGTACCCGCGGGAGCGGGCCGCCGGCGGCCTGCACGTACGACGGCCAGCCGAGCACCAGCAACGCACTCAGTGCCAGACCGGCCTGTGTCCGCCATGGCTGCAATATCTTGAAGCCAGAGGTGATCATCTGCGCAGGTGTGTTTGGCCGACTACTTTTGGTGGAGCGGCTGGAACGAGCGTGGGGCAAATTTCAGGCAAGTCAAAGTGCCGGGAGTTATATTATTTAGACAGTGATTCCTATAAAAGTAACATCTGATTTGCGAGGAGCGTCTTGGGGGGCAGTACTCCGTGGATCACCCGCCCCGGCCGTTTGTTCCGCCGGGCTCGACATACGCCTCCTTGACTTTATTTTGTTCTCTTCCCCCTTAGAAGATCGGCGCATGGCCATGAACGGCATTTTTCCCACCGCAGCGGCTCCGGCCAGCCCATGACCCCTGCGATCCACAGACCGATTCTGCTCCAACTCGAAGGAATGGAGGCGCGGGTGGTGTTATGAGTGTCATGCACTCACCTTGGCCACTGCCGGCAACCCACCATTAGCACCTTCTCAACCACATCCAACCGCACAAACCGGCTCATCCGGTAGGAGATATCATGCAAAAACTCAGACTCACCTATATGATCGCGGCGGCCGCCTTTCTCGGCGTCCT
>CAIVSK010000108.1 GCA_903908495.1 Akkermansiaceae bacterium | reverse complement strand
GACGCCTGCACGCGCCGCCAGAGTTCTTCTTCCGAGAGAAGGACCGTGGGCGTCAGAGGGAACCGCGGCCAGAAGGGATCGGGGTCCGCTGGCTCAAGGCCAAGGGCCGACTTGAAGAGCACTCGCGCGGCGTGGAGACGCTCGGCTAAGGTGGCGATCTCGGAACGGATGCGGTCGGCTTCGCCCGCTGTCTGGATCTGGCCCTCAAGTGTCGTCACGCCGCGTCCGGTCGAGTATTCCGCAGCGGCGATGTCGGCGGACTGGCCGATAGCCGTCAACGAAGCCTCGCGCAACTGGATCGTTCCTTCAATGAAGGCCAGCTCAATCCACGCTTTGCGCACATCAGCGGCCGTGCGGACCACAGTGCCCACGTACTCCCGGTAGGCGACTTCACTGCCTGCCGCTGCTTCGCGCGCCATCGCGGCGCGCTTTCCAGGGACCATCAGGTCGAACATCACTCCCGGCATCAGCGACGTCACGGTTCCGGCGATGTCGGCCTGGAAAGTGATCTGCGGGTCGGGCAGCGCCCGGGCCAGCGCAATGGATTCGACCGCCGCCCGCCATTCGCTGTAGGCGGCAAAAACCGCGGGGTGTTTGAGCAGAGCGAAACGCACGTAGTCGCTCGGCTGCGACTCCGCGCCAAGCAACGGGAGTTGCCCCCGTACGGGCGGCAATTCATGGCCGACCGCCGCCAGATGATCGCGAACGGTGCATTCCGCCGCGGACGGCATGGTTTTGCACCCGGCTAGGAAGGCGAGGTACCCGGCGGCGAGCGTGGCGAGGGTTGTGGAGCGGATCATGGATTAGAACGGGAGCTTCTCGGAAAGCGCACCGGACGGGAGGCGGCACGGGGGTCGCTCCGGGCAAGAACGCGCGGTTTCGTTAGTCATACACCTCAACCCGCGAAATCCCTCATGGGGATCGAAATCACCTCGTCCAGGACCGGTGGCCGCAAGTCGCAGGCAAGGTATTGCCTGCACCTGTTCTCACTCCGGTGGCCACGGTGTGCCCGACTTGTTTATACGCTTTCCGCGCTCTTGGCACATGTCTCCTTGAGGGATATCGGGCTGTGCGGTGTACTAACACCTGGATGTGGGTATGTTTTCACCGCATTCGACCGACTTTTGGAAAAGAAAAGGATGCTTATGAAATCGTCTGATTCACTCAGCAATGTTCTCCAAATCTGGCGGGTCTCCCCGCCGCCGGACCCGGATTTCCGCACGGCCGTCTGGCAACGTATCGAGGAGACGCGCCACGCTCCGACTTGGTCGGTATTTGTGCGCGCACGCGCCGCCGCATTGACTGCGGCAGCGATCGTGACCGTCGCGGTCTCCGGATGGACCGGTCATTTGGTGGCACGCAACCATGTGCAAGCCGACCGCAACCTGCTCGTCGCCAATTATCTGGCCAGCCTTGATGCCCGGGTAAAAGCCGGCCTGAAGGAGTAAGTTCCGTGCGAAACGTGTTTATTGCCATGGGGCTGCTGGTTGCCCTCGCCCTGATCGCGGGCCTCCTCGGTTATCGCGTGGGATGCGATCCCGTTTTGCGCGAGGCCGCGCGGCAGGGTGACGCGATGACTTGGCTGAAGCGGGAATTTCATCTCACCGACCAACAATACGCCGCCATCGAGAAGCTTCACCGGGAGTATACCGGTTCATGCGACGAGCATTGTCGGATGATCCAAGAGGCAATGAAAGTGCGGGAAACGCTGCGGGCCGCACAACCCGTCGATGCGACGGCGGTCATGGCGGCGGACCAGCGGATCCGCGAGCTGAGCACTCGTTGTGAGACTGCTCTCCTTCGCCATCTTGAACAGGTGGCTGCCTTGATGTCGCCCGAGGACGGGCACCGCTACTTGGAAACGATGCGGCCGCTCGTGGCGAAGTTCAACCACGCGGGCGCGCCGGATTTGGGTCTCACCACGATGGATCCCAAACATGGACATTGAGAATGGCGCGCCCGCCGACGAGCGGTTGATGACACAACTGCAAGGTGGCGACGATGCTGCTTTGTCGGGACTCATGCAGCGATGGGAAATTCCGGTAAAGCGGTTCATATTCCGGCTGGTTGGCAATACCGCAGACGCGGAGGATCTGGCGCAGGAGGTATTTGTACGGGTGTTTCTAAAGCGGCACACGTACCGCGCTGGGGCCAAGTTCTCGTCGTGGATCTTTGCCATCGCCGCCAACCAGGCAAAGAACCGCCTTCGCTGGTGGAAACGTCGTCCAACGTTATCGCTCAGTGCTTGGCTCGAGGAGGGGAGTGACGTGGCGGACGAAACGACCGCATCCGCAATGCTGGCGGCAAGCACCGACCACGACGAGCGGATGGCGGCGGTGCAAAAAGCGGTGTCGGACCTCCCGCTCGACCAGCGCACGGCAATCGTGCTCTTCGAGTACGAAGAGAAGTCGATGGCGGAGATTGCAAAGATTCTCGGTTGCACAAGCAAGGCGGTGGAGAACCGGCTTTACCGTGCCCGGCAGCAGCTCCGGCGCGCGTTGGGAAACGAGGATAAGTAGCGCGACGGCGGGCGCACCGGCGAAACGTAATCAAACCGCTTAATTGCGGCTGCGATGCTCTTCGGCGTTTTTTATCCTGACCGAAACGCACCTTGTAATCGGGAATGCTGCGATCCTCACAGCATGCCCGCTCCCTGCACCATTTGCCTAGGCGGGGCGCGCGAAGATTCCTGTCCGATTCCTGTCAGAAATCGTGCCGCTTGGTGCCCATTCCTGCCCATTCCTGTCAAGGTCGCTGAAAAACCAACAACCTAATAATCGCGTATTTGCCTATTCTGAAAGCGTTTACGAGACCCGTCGAATTTGATTTCAACTTCCGCCACCTCCACCATTTTAGTCAACAACCTACTTATAAATCGCGAGTTACGCAATTGTCGTATCATTAGTGGATTGAAGTTCGGAAGCGCGGGCCGGATCGAACCGGCGCTGAGAGACGGCGGGGGAGAAGTGGTTGCAAATGGTTGCATTTGGTAGCAAGCGGTATCATCCGGTAGCAAAGCGGGCTACACCCTGCTACACTGGTCGACTAGGCGGACAGAGTGACAAACTCTTTTGGCCCCACACCTTGGTTTGAATGGTTGCCTGGATCAGCGAGCAGTGTTTTGTGGTTCCATGAACCGGCTGCGGCTTCCGCTATTCCTGTTCACCTTCCTCATGCTGTTGGGCGCCGCGGCGGCGGCTCCAAGCAAAGCCCCCATCCGGCTCCCTGTCGTTTTCGCCACCGACATCGGTACCGACATTGATGACACCTGGGCCCTGGCCATGATTCTGCGCTCGCCGGAACTTGATCTGAAACTCGTGCTGACCGAAACGGGGGATCCGCGGTATCGCGCCGCAGTGGCCGCGAAGTTCCTGGAAGCGGCCGGACGCACGGATGTTCCCATCGGTCTTGGAGACGAGCAAGGAACCATGCCGGAAAACATCAAGAACCAGGCGCCTTGGGTGGCAGGCTACGATCTGGCGAATTATCCCGGACGGATCCAGCACGACGGAGTTTCGGCTTTGATCGACCTTGTGGAGAATTCCCACGATCGTATCACGGTCATCGCCACCGGTCCGGTTCCCAATCTGGCCCGTGCGCTGGAGAAAG
>CAIVSK010000107.1 GCA_903908495.1 Akkermansiaceae bacterium | reverse complement strand
GCCTTCGGCACCAGCGCCCTGAGCATCCAGAACACGGCGGCTTCGGGCATCTACACGGAAGGCTTGAACGCCTCCGGCGCAGCCACCGGAGCGGCGAGCGTGAGCGGGACTTTCGGCAACCTGGCGGGCGGTTCCTCGAGCACAGCGATCAACGTCGGGTTGGGCGGTTCGTCCAACACGGGCAGCGCGGGCGTCGTCAGCGGCACCGTAGCGATCGGGCTGGCTTCCAGCGGGATCAACAGCGGCTTGTCTGACACCTCGCTGACCACCCAGGACGTGGCGGTGAGCGGCACGGTCTTCAACCTTGCGGCAGCCAACACCATCAGCACGCCGGTGACCCTGACCAACGTCCGCGTGGGCGGCACCTTCGGCACCAGCGCCCTGAGCATCCAGAACACGGCGGCTTCCGGCATCTACACGGAAGGTTTGAACGCCTCCGGCGCGGCCTCCGGCTTGGCGAGCGTGAGCGGCACCATCGGCAACCTGGCGGGCGGTTCCTCGAGCACGGCGATCAGCGTCGGGTTGGGCGGTTCGTCCAACACGAGCACTGCGGGCGTCGTCAGCGGCACCGTGGCGATCGGGTTGGCCTCCAGCGGAATCAACAGCGGCCTCTCGGACACCTCGTTGACCACCCAGGACGTGGCGGTGAGCGGCACCGTCTTCAACATGGCGTCGGCCAACACCATCAGCACCCCGGTGAACCTGGGCAATATTCACGTGGGAGGCAGCTTTGGCACCTCGGCGGTGAGCATCCAGAACACCTCCGACGCGGGGATCTATACGGAAGGGTTGAACGCAACCAAAGGCACCACCACCGGAGCGGCGAGCGTGATCGGCACGGACATCAGCAACCTGGCGGGCGGCTCGACGAGCACGTCCCTCAGCGTTGGGTTGGGCAACGCGGACACCAACACCGCGGGAGCCGTCAGCGGCACGGCGGGGATCAATCTGGCCTCCAGCGGAGCCAACAGCGGCCTATCCAACTACTCCCTCGGCAGCCAGAACATCACCGTGACCGGCGGCGTCTATAACCTCGCGGCAGCCAACACGATCAGCACGCCGGTGAACCTTGGGATCACGCACGTGAGCGGGACCTTCGGCACCAGCACCCTGAGCATCCAGAACACGGCGGCATCGGGAAGCTATACGGAAGGCTTGAACGCAGGAGGCACCGCCTCCGGCGCGGCGAGCGTGAGCGGCACCATCGGCAACCTCGCAGGCCAGGCCAGCAGCACGGCGATCAGCGTGGGACTCGGGAACGCGAGCACCGCCACCGCGGGGCTGGTAAGCGGCACGGTGGGGATCGCGCTGGCATCCAACGGAAGCAACAGCGGATTGGCGGACACAGCGCTAACCAGCCAGGACGTGACCGTCAACGGGCAGGTGAACTACTACGCCGACGCAGCGTTCACGGCAGTCTCGGGCGGAAACCTGACGAGCAGCGACGCCACCCACTACACCTTAACGCTGGGCAGCTACGCCGCGAACAGCGGTGTCTACGTGGCGACGATCACATTAGACAACGTGTTGCACGACGCGACCTACCAGGATCTCTTGAGCGGCGGGTTCGACGTGAGCGGGCAGGGAGCATTCACCCTGAACGGGTTTGACGGGACAGTGAGCAGCATCACGAGCGGCAGCAGCGTAAGCATGACGGTGAGCTTCGACACACACTCGATGACCTCAGGGACCTACACAGGCTCGATCCTGTTCAACCCGACGAGCGTGAACACGAGCGGGACGTCCTCGCTCGCGCAAGTGAGCTTGGGAGTGGAATTTGAAGTGGTTCCCGAGCCGGCGACATGGTCGATGATCGTGGGCGGGCTGGGAATGATGGCGTTCGTGCAGCGCGCACGCCGCCGGATGAACCGCTAAACAACCATCGTTTGAATCAATCAACCGCCGCAACCTGGAAACGGGTTGCGGCGGTTTTTTAATTAGTGGCCGCCCGCGGACTTGTTTTCGGATTGAACCTAAAAACGGCAATGGATCGGGACGATCTGATACAATCTGCCAAGCCGCGAGTGACTTTCGTCAGGCTCCAGCGTATCACTTGGTATACGCCGCAGCCTTCCTCAAGTCATCTTGGCTTGGCATCTTGCATCATCTCATCCCATCCCCAAAGCAACGGTGTAGACCCACTATTGTCCGCACTTGGCTGGTTTTTGGTGGTGGAACTTACGTAACTACCCGAGAACGAGAGTTGGAGCGGGTAGCGGGAATCGAACCCGCATGGATTTCATTTCAGGGGAAGTGTTTCTGTTGTTGAGTAAGGTTTCTCTCGATCTCCTTGATGATCAGGTCGGCCATTTCCCGGGAGACATCCTTGTTCCAGTGGGCTGAGTCCTGCGAGCCAGCCGGTACCGTGTCGAGTTTCGTTTCGCAAAGCCCATACAGGTCAACCTCCGGGATTCCATGCTTGGCCATAATCTCATCGGTCATTTTATTGAACCGGATATTACGCTCATTTACCTCGTTTATTAAGGTTGGCCTGCCCTCTTTGGGGGTCGTACGGACAGGCGTGGACCTGATCCAGATGAATCTGGTCTCCGGGGCGATCTTCTTCAGATACGTGACGATTTCGGTCATGTTGGAGGGATAGGAGTCTTCCGGAGCCCTGTCTGGTGGATCCCACTGATGGAGCGTTGTGGCGTTCCAGGAGACAACATTGTATGGGCCATTGGACAGGACGCCTCTCCATGCGCGCTTCAGCGGGGCGTCATCTCCCTGGACATCCGATGGTTTCAGCCTGAACATCACATTAGGAACCCAATAATCCACATAGGCCCGGCCTTTGAAGTGCTCCGTTATGAACCCGCGGTATCCCATGGAAATGGAATCGCCGACGACAAGAATGCGCGGGAGCGCAGGATTGACGATGTCCACACGCTGAATCATGTATTCATCGCCGCTGAAGTTGCGCATCATTTCGGCACTTTTGTCAAAACCGGTCGGGAAGAAGGCGGTGTCGTAAATCCGGATATTGCGCAGTTCGTAGGGTGTCGTTGGGGCATTCAGCACTTCTCCAAAGGTGAGAGGGAGGGAGCTTGGAGTGACTTCGCTGGTCATGGCGAGGATCAGGCCATTACGGAAGAGGGCGAGCTTGCGATCTTTGACGACGAGGGTGACCTTGGTAAAGTTTTCGTCGAGGAAAGCGCCCTTTTCAATGGTGGGATTACCGTTGATGAAGAGGCCGACCCCGTTGCTGACAGGGTGATATTTGCACTCGATGCCGGTCTTGTTCTGAGCGTCGGCATTTGAG
>CAIVSK010000106.1 GCA_903908495.1 Akkermansiaceae bacterium | reverse complement strand
CGTCGCAAAGCGCCTGGAATTTCATTGACCGGGCCCGTCCGGGGCCGCGCCCGCAGCCGGAGTGGCTGGAGCAGGTCGAGGAGACAGCCCGGACGCTGATCACAGGCGAGGCATAAGCATTCGGAGGGCCGCGACCAAGGTTGCGCCCTACGCCGCACGCTGGCTGGCGTGCAATCAAACGTCGCGCGTCAGGGGCGCCAGCGTCCGGCCCTCGTGCCAGTGGCCGGGCATCAGAATGGTCTGCCGCAACGCAGGGACGCCGCGGTCGTTGCGGTTGAGCTTGTCGATGACCAGCCGCACGGCAGCCGCACCGATGGCACCCGGATTCTGGACGATGCCGGTGACGGACTCGTCCTCGAAGGCATTGAGATTGATGATGCCAAGGTCCCCGGGAATCGCCAGGCGCTGCTGGCGCGCGAAATCCAGCACATAGCGCAACAGCCAGTTCGTGGTGATGATCACCCGTGGCCGGTGGGCGCGGAACCAAGCGGCAAACGCCGGGCGGTCCCAATCCGGGATCAGCAGCGGCGGGATCACCGCGAAGCAGCGCCGCGCCTTCTGCTCAAGCCAGTAGGCCGCCACATTGACGCTGTTGGCGCGCTGATGCACGCCGGTGGCCATCAGCAGCCCGATGCGGCGGAACCCCCGCCGGCGACATTGATCGAGCGCCAGGCGTGTCGCGTCATAGCCGTCATGCACCACCCGGTCGAACGCGGGCTCGGTAAACGTGTATTCCAGCGTCACCGTGCAAAACTCCGGCCAGTCGAGCGGGAAGCCCCTCTGCGGTCCGGATAGGGCCAGGGGCGCAATGATGAGACCGTGGATGTTGCGCGTAAACAGAATCTGGTTGAGGCGTTCCGTGGTCAGGCCGGCTTCGCCATAGACAAACTCCTCCAGCCGGTAACCCTGCGCCTCCGCCGCCGTCAGCGCTCCGAGCAAATAAGGGCGCCGCGGATCAAGATTGGAATCGGCTCGGACGAGATAAGCCAGGGAAACCTCGTAGTCGGCCGGCCGGCCGCGGCGCAAATTGACTCCCAGTGCCGTCAGCAGCGGGTGCGGCCGGTACCCCAGCCGCTCGGCCACCTTGCGGATGCGCTGCCGGGTCTTCTCCGGCAGCCGGCGGTCGTTGCGCAGCGCGCGTGACACCGTGGTCTGGTGAACGCCGGCGGCCCGGGCGACATCCTGCATGCTGAGCGCGGGCTTGGCCATGGTTTATGCATCGGCAAGCACAACGCATGGATTGCCTCCCAACAAGCCCAAAGCATGAGTGGGCCGTCCCCCTTGTTCATCTGATACCGTAAGAATCGTTTCCGGCCGATGCGAACGCCATGACCGGCGTGGTTGGCAACGGCCGGCACCGGCTCTTGCGGGTCTGCTTCTTGAAATTTCACCCGGGTCATGGGATGGCCGCGCCGGTGCCTCCATCGTCTGGACGCCTCCGGCAGAAAGAGGAAACACCCGCCTTCAGGCTCTTTCCCAATTGGCACGGATGGAAAGAAACCCTTCTTTTCAGCATTAATTATCCCAAATCCGCAGGCCAACGTGATTTTTATCGGCAATTTAAAATCGAACTGTCAGATACTGATCCGGTTGACCGCGGGCCAGGCGCTTGCGAACCTACCCCACATCCCTCGCAGACGAGGGAGAAGATACCCTCAACCCGCTACCCCATTGGCATCCGTTTCGACATCGGTTACTGCCTTTATTCGCGATTCGTTCCCCCGCTCTTCACAAACCAGCGGTGCCGGTCTTCCGCCACTGGCGGGCTTGCCATTACCACATTCCAGCCAGCGACGCCGGCTGCGGCTTTAACGACCATTTTCGCCTTTTTCTAAAAGAGTAACGCCCGCTTCCGCATGGATGCGGGTACAGACAGTACCAATCAAACCGGGAAGTCCATTTCCCCACCGTAAACCCGTAAGTACATCAAGGATCCATGATGAAACCGAATCAATCGATTCCCCGTTATCTGCGACGGCTGATGGTTGCGCAGGCAGGCGCACTATTGGCAGTCTCGACGCTATTGGGCCAGCAGGCCAACCCGCCGCCCGCCACGACCGAAGCCCCCACGGGCGGGCCGGCCGTGAAGATGCAAACCACCACCGTGGCCTCCACGAGCGAGGAAACCGTCAAGATGTCGCCGTTCACGGTCAACACGACCAAGGATGCCGGCTATTTCGCCGAGAATACCCTGGCCGGCAGCCGCCTGAACACGAATATCTCCGACCTGGCGGCCTCGGTCACGGTCGTCAACAGGCAGCAACTGGAAGACACCGCCTCGATCGATATCAACGACGTCTTCAGGTATGAGGTGAGCACAGAAGGTTCTTCCACCTTCACTCCCGTGATTATCGACCGCAACACCGCCAAAGATGTCCTCGGCGGCTATGCGGATTCGGGCGGCGCTTTGACCGGCAATTACCAGGCAAACCGCATCCGCGGCATGACGGCGCCAGACGAAGGAATCAATAACTTCCCGGCCAATAAACTTATACCGTTCGATTCCTACAACACCCAGTCGGTAGAAATCACCCGCGGCCCGAATTCGCTCCTCTTTGGACTCGGCACTCCGGCGGGAATCGTAAATCAGACTACCGCCCAGGCGGCGCTCAATCACGATACCAATTTGATCACTGTGCGCACGGATGGATACGGTTCGGCCCGTGCTTCCCTCGCGATCAACCGGGTCCTGATCCCCGACAAACTGGCGTTTTATGGTGCTTATCTTTATAACAACCAGCAGTTCGAGCGCAAGCCGTCCGGCGATCTCACGCGCCGCCTGTATGGCACGATCACCTACAAGCCGTTCAAGAACACGACCATTCGGGTGCTCGCGGAAAGCTTTGCGGAAGCCGCCAACCGGCCGAATGGCCTTGTCCCCCGCGATCTCATCACCCCATGGCTGCAGGCTGGGCGGCCGGCCTATGATCCGACCACGCGCAGCATCACCGTGCTCGATACCGGCAAAGTCTACGGACCCTATGTGATGTCGACACTCTCGGCGGGTTATGTCGCGGGCAACTTCGCCAACTCCGGAGCGGCCAGCACCCCTCTGCTGTCGGGTGTCGCGCTGCCGATGGTTCAGAATCCGCAGTTCGTGCAGGGCATCATGTTTGAAGACGTCAACCGGCCCATCCGTCTGGTCGATGGCAGCACTTCCGTCGGCTACTTCCAGCGCCAGAATCCGCTCTACGCGCCGGCGCAGACCAACCCGGCCACGGCAACACCGACGCCGTCAACCCTGGGCTGGCTCCCGGGCGACTCGCATTATATGATTTACGACCGCTCGTGGACTTCATCCACGCTCACGTACCCGGTGACCATCGTCAGCAACAATAGTTATCCGGTGATCAATGGCATCCCCTACCAAGCCTATCAAAACCCCGGCGTCACCAACAAGTCCATCTACAATTGGACGAAGTATAACACCATCCAGACGAACTTCGCCGACTATCGCAACGCCAACTACAGCGCCGAAATTGACCAGCAACTGCTCCCCAATCTGTTCTTCAATGCGGGCTGGTTCCGCCAGGATATCCACATCGTGGAAAACGACACCATGGGGTCGCTCACGGGCAACACGCTCCAGGTTGACACCAACCTGAAGCTGCCCGACGGCACGACGAATCCCTATTTCGGGGCGCCGTTCATCGAGGAGGGAGCCGGCGGCGGGATGGACACGTTCTATGAACCGGAGAGGGACGACAACTATCGCGCGATGCTCTCCTATACCCCCGACTTTACCAAGCAGAACAACTTCCTGAAATGGCTTGGCCATCACCGCTTCCTCGCCATG
>CAIVSK010000105.1 GCA_903908495.1 Akkermansiaceae bacterium | reverse complement strand
TGGCAACTGGTTCTTTCTCTCTTACCGAAACACCGAAACACCGAAACACCGAAACACCGAAACACCGAAACACCGAAACACCGAAACACCGAAACACCGAAACACCGAAACACCGAAACACCGGCATTACCCCATGGCCAGCATTCCTACATGGCTTCGAACGTTCGGAATTGACCCGAAGCGGAGCATTGCCTCGATCCTGGGCATCCGGCGCTATCTGCGCGGGCGCCGGCAATTCCGCGCCCAGCTGGGCGGCGATTTCCTCTGGGGCGATGCGCTGCCCATCCTTGATGAATGGCAGGCGGCCAGCGGCTCGCTGGGTGCCTATTTTTTCCAGGATCAACGGGTGGCGCAGTGGATCTATCAGGACAACCCGCGCCGCCACGTCGATGTCGGTTCGCGCCTGGACGGGTTCATCGGGCATCTATCGGTGTTCCGGCAAGTGGATGTGCTCGACTTGCGCCCTTCACCTGCAGCTGTTGGCAATGTGACGTTCCATCAGCTCGATCTGATGCAAGACTTGCCGGCCGCGTGGATCGAAGCGACCGATTCGCTCTCCTGTCTGCACAGCATCGAGCATTTCGGTCTCGGGCGGTATGGTGACGCGATAGATGTGGACGGTCATCGCAAGGGGCTTGCCCAATTGCAGCGGATGGTGGCACCGGGCGGGCTGTTGTATCTATCAACCCCGATCGGGCCGCAGCGGGTGGAGTTCAATGGCCACCGGGTGTTTGCTGCGGCGACTCTGGCCGGGTGGTTCGCCGATGGCTGGGAGATCGAACGCTTCGCGGTCATCGATGATGCCAACCGCCTGCTTGAATCCGTCGATTGGCGGGGCCCTGAATTGGCAACTCATTTCGGTTGTCGCACGGGATTGGGCATCGTGGTGGCGAGAAAGACAAGAGAGACCCAAGGCGGCAAGACCCGTGATGCAAGATGAGACGGGGCGCAGGAATATCTAGCGCGTTGTAGCGGCGTGTCTATGACCGCCGATACCCTTGAAGCACCAATGAACCGGAGTTCCCAGCAAACGTCATCTCATTCGCATCGGCGCTCACAGAGCGCCGCTACAACACATCCCGGATGCATTGAGCTAGTCATGTTCATCCGGATTTTTCGCTAACGATTTTTTTCGCTTCTATTCGGACAAGCCACGATCCCGTGCTGGCTAGAGTTCTTGAAAAGCTAAAGATGCCGTCGTTAGCACGATTTCCTGCAGACCAGCCCGATTGCCCGTCATATGATATTGGTCTGGTCGTGGTTCTATCATGGCTGGCATTTTCTTCCGATTGAGGGGTGGCGAAACTCCAAACGATATCCCGTGTTGCGCATCGTTCTTCTTGGCCGCACCGGCAATCACTTGTTCCAGTATGCGCTGGGACGGGTGCTTGCTGAGAAACATGGTGTGGAGCTGGTGCTCGATGGATCGTGGTTCAACGCCGCGGGCTGGGCGGAGGTTTCGCACTTTTTAAAGTTGCCGATCCGGGCAAGTGTGGTGAGGCGCATGTCCTTGGCGGCACGCTCGCTGCTCAAGGTCACCGGCAGGCATTACTGGGAATACCGGGGAGTGCCGGTGCTCAAGGAGAATCCAACCGATCAATCGTTTGATGGGTCCTTCCTGCAGGCACCGGCCGACTGTATGATGTTCGGCTATTTCCAGACACCCGGCTATTTCTCCACCATCGCCTCGAGCCTGCGTGATGAACTCAATGGATTGCTCGGCCACGGTGTGAATGTCAGCCCCTGCCTTGCCGCTCAACTGGCAGAGCCATGTGCGGTGGCCGTGCATGTGAGACGCGCTGACTACCTGCGGAATCCGCTGTTTGAGGTGTGTGACCGGGCGTACTACCGGACGGCGATGGAGCGGATGAGGGAGAGACTGGTCAATCCGAGGTTCTATGTTTTCTCTGATGATCCGGCCTGGTGCCGCGAGGAATTCCAGGCGGGTGATCAGGTGGTGGTCGATGCGGGTAAGCTCGCCGCCAACCCGCTGCATGATTTGCGCCTGATGAGTCTGGCCTCCCATCATATCATCGCCAACAGCACCTATTCATGGTGGGCGGCTTGGCTGGGTGATAAACCCGGCCAGAGGGTGATGATGCCGGCGCGCTGGTATGCGCGGGGAATCAAGGCTCCGATTGAGGAAAAGCGCATGCCGCATTGGGATATAGTGAGCCAGTAATGCCAATATATCCTAACAACTGGGCGGTGGTCGTGCCGCTCGCCAATGAAGAGGCAGACCTGCCGGCGTTTGCCGCGGCGCTGCAAGCGGTGATGGATGCCACAGGCGGCGGCGTGGCGTATTTGATCGTCGATCGGGTTTCCAAGGACCGCACTCTCAGATGCTGTGAGGAACTTAGCCGGGAGGATCCGCGGTTCATCACGCAGTGGCTGCCGCAAAACCGCAATGTCGTGGACGCTTATATCAACGGCTTCCGGGCCGCTCTGCGCGACGGCCACGAGATTGTCATCGAGATGGACGGTGGCTTGTCGCACGATCCGCGTGCGATTCCGGCCTTTCTGCGGGCTCTCAATGAAGGCAATGATTGCGCCTTCGGCAGCCGCTACATGAACGGTGGCTCGATGGTGGATTCCCCGTTGCGGCGGCGGATGCTGAGCAAGGGCGGAACGCTGCTGGCCCAGTGGTTGTTAGGGTCGGGGTTGGCGGACATGACATCGGGTTTCCAAGGGTTCCGGCGTGGCGTTCTGCTCAAGCTGGTGGACTATCCGCTGCGCTCCACCGCCCACTTCTACCAGACCGAACTGCGACACCTGTTGCGGCGCCAAAAATTGATAGAGGTGCCGATTCATTATCGGGCGCCATCGCCACGGGTGTCCAAGGGGGCGATCCGCAATTCGGTGGCGGTTTTGCTGTACTATTTCCTGCGGCGCCTGCAGGGCCGTACGCCCTTGATTTGATGAATACCAGTTCTCCAGCGACCGCGCTTGTGGTCACCTCGATAGGGTCACCGAACGCGGCGCTGCGTGAACTTGCCGCGGGCTGCCTGGCATCCGGTTGGGACTTCGTGGTGGCTGGCGACAGCAAGAGCCCGGCGGATTTCGCCATGGATGGCTGCCGGTTCCTCTCGCTCGATGCGCAGCGGGACAGCGGTTTTGGCCTGGGGCGGCTGTGTCCGGAGCGCTCCTATACCCGCAAGAATCTCGGTTATCTGGCGGCCATCCAAGCGGGTGCGAGGGTGATCGTTGAGACCGACGACGACAATCATCCGAGCGCGGAATTCTGGATGCCGCGCCAGGCCGGTGTGCAATGCCGGGCGGTGGAATGCGATGGCTGGGTCAACGCCTACCAGTATTTCAGCCGGGCGTTTATCTATCCGCGAGGGCTGCCGCTGAGCCACGCGCGGGATGTGGGTCCGGCAGCGGGATGCCTGGAAACCTTGCATAGCCCGATTCAACAGGGGCTGGCCGACAATGATCCGGATGTCGACGCGATCTACCGGATGTTGTTCCCCTTGCCCTTTCACTTCGACGGGGACGCCGGGCCGGTCTACCTCCGGCGAGGGTCTTGGTGCCCGTTCAACAGCCAAAACACGACGTTTTTAGCGGAGGTGTTTCCACTGTTGTATTTGCCGGCGAGCTGCAGTTTCCGGATGACCGATATTTGGCGCAGCTTGGTTGCGCAACGGGTGTTGCAGGCAAACGGGCTGGGGATCCTTTTTCATCGTCCAACGGTGTGGCAGGAGCGCAACACGCATGACTTGCAGCAGGATTTCATGGAGGAGATTCCGGGCTATGCCAGCAATGTGAGGATGCGCGAAGCTCTGCTAGGGGTTTCCTGCGATCCGCACGAGACACTGCGCCTGATGATGGAGCGTTGCTATGAGGTGCTGATCCGCCATGGCTGGGTGGGGCAGGATGAGGAGCCTCTGTTGCAGGCATGGTTGGCGGATTTGGAAGCGTTGGACGTCTCTTGAGCATGAGTGAAAGCGGGATATCTGGATCGGGCGCGACGCGCCGGGCTGGCTGGCTTGGCTGGGCATTGCTGGTGTTGCTGCTGGCATTTCCATCGAGCGGGTTTGTGCAGAAATACACCGGTCTCGCGGGGGTGGCCGCTTATGTGGGACTGGTGGCCGTGGTGCTGTTAGTGATACGGCGGTTTGCCGCGGGCATGGCACCATTCTTACGCCGCCGTTTCCGCTTGCTCAGTGGAGTGGTTCTGGCTGGCTTGGTGATTGGTTTTGCCATCGTGTACCCGATAGAGAATCGCGGGGGGCTGGGCAAGAGCAGCGACCGTGACGACGGGCTGAATCTGGCCGTGACCCGCCTGGCCGAAGGCAGGACACCCTATTACGGGTCTAACAAGCGCGCGGGGCCGCTATCGGTACTGCCGGGTGGCATCGCGTTGGCCGCACCCTTTGTGGCGCTGGGAAACAGCGCGTATCAGAACCTGTTCTGGCTGGCGGCCTTTTTGCTGGCGGCCTGCTGGATATTCGGGGACCCGGCGCTCGCGCTGGTGCTGCTGACTGTGCCGCTGGCGCTCTCGCCGGCGGCGCTGTACGAGTTCATATCCGGTGGCGACATGCTCGCCAACGGCATCTATGTGGCGGTGTTTTTCCTGCTCGCGATTCAATCGTGGTCGGTTCCCAAGGATGGTGGTGCGGCCAGATGGCTGGTTTGCGTGTTGTTAGGTGTGGGTTTGGCGTCGCGTCCGAATTTCTTGTTGCTCACACCGCTGTTTGGAGCGGTGCTGTGGCAGTTGGCGGGCCTGCGGTTAGCACTGGGAGCTGTGTCAGTGGTGGTGGGGACGGCGGCGGCAATCACAGTGCCGTTTTACCTGCACGATCCGGCCGGGTTCACGCCTCTGCTAGCGAGGCAGAAACTGGGGGTTATTGATGAGGTGATCCCATGGGCGGGGATTGCGATGGTGGCGACGACCGGGTTGTTGGGCTTAGTGGGGGCGTGGAGCCTGTTGAGGTCCACGGAGGGAGATGTGATGCAGAGGTTTTTTCGCTGGTGTGCGCTGGTGACATTGTGGCCGATGGTGTGCGCTGTGGGAGTGTCCAGTTTGGCAAGCGGGCAGCTTGATTTTGGTTTCATGCGGGACCGCTTTGGACTGATGTATGTATTTTTCGCGCTGTTTGGATGGGGCGGGTGTTCGCTGGGAGGGGGATGGTCACAGCGCCTTGGCGGGGGAAAGGAACTCGGATCATGAGGCTGCAAAAGATTATTGACAGGTTGATGCCGCCGGCACTGGCCTGGCGGCTTGGCCGGGCCGCGCGGGAACGGTTGGAGTTGGAAAGGTTCGGGCATTTCTATCGGGTGTTTGTGGCAGCAGGGGACCTGTGCTTTGACATTGGTGCCAATCTTGGCAACCGGACGCGGTGTTTCCGGCATCTGGGCTGCAAGGTGGTGGCTGTCGAGCCACAGGCCCGGTGTTTCCGCAAGCTAACCAAGGACTTCGGGTCAGATCCAGGCATCCGGTTGGTGCGGGCGGCGGTGGGCCGGCAAGCCGGTCGTGCCACGCTCCACGTATCGCCCGATCATGTGCTCTCCACCCTGTCCCAGGCATTCATCGATGGGACCCGCGAATCTGGCCGGTTTGCCACGACGCGCTGGGACGGCGCAGAGGAGGTGGCGGTGACCACGCTCGATGAACTCATCGCGGAACACGGCATACCGAGCTTCATCAAGATTGACGTTGAGGGCTACGAGGCCGAGGTGCTGGGCGGGTTGTCGCAAGCGGTGCCGGCGCTATCCATCGAGTGGACGCCGGAACTGGCGGAGAATGCACGGGCTTGTTTGAAACATATGGGCGGGCTGGGCGACTATGAATTCAATTTGAGCTGGGCTGAAAGCATGCGATTTTCGCGGCCGCAATGGCGGTCCTTGGAATCCATGTTGCTGCTGATTGACGAGTTTGAGGGTGAAACCGAGATGTTCGGGGACATCTATGCGAGACTTAAAGTGGAGGCAAATCGACAAACACATGGCACTGGAACTATATCATCCCGGGTTTGAGGTGGATCAGCGAGTCGAGGCCATGCTGTCGGCGGTGGGGGGCTATCCGGCGTCGGATCGTGAGGTGTTTGTGGCGGGCTACGGAGGATTGTGCCGGATAGATCTGGCGGGGAGGCGCGCGCTGGAGATATGTGGCGGCTTCGGCAAGCTGGCAGGCATGGTGGCGGAGACGTTTCCGCAGGCGGAGGTCATCGGGTTGGATTTGTATCAGGCATCGGGGCCCGCGGTTGAGGCACAACTCAAGCGCTTTCCGGGGTTGTCGTATGTGGCAGGGGATGCGTTTGACTTGTCGGGGTACGCAGCGGAATCGTTTGATCTGGTGTGGGGGCAGGCGGCGCTACATCACTTGGCGCATGATCCGGAAAAATTGAGCCGGGAGGTGCTGCGAGTGCTCAAGCCGGGCGGGCGTTTGATCTTCATTTTCGAGCCGCTGGGTCATAACTTGTTGGTCGCTGCGATCCGGGCGATGCACATGGCTTGGTACGAACTCGGCGACGAGAGTAACTTGTACTTTTCCCAATTCGAGCGCATGGTTAACTGCGGATTTGCCAGATGTGAGGTGCAGGTGTTCAACTTTCTTGGATACCCTCTGAAGGCGCTGGCGGGCCGCTGTGGGGTTATTTCGCAGGCGGTGAAACGGCTGGATGGCTGGCTGTTCCGGCGCTTTCCAAGGCTGCTGCGCTATGGTGCCAACTGCAATGTGATTTTCACGAAGTGAGGTGTGTCGGCCGGTAGGGCCAAGCGGCCTCGCT
>CAIVSK010000104.1 GCA_903908495.1 Akkermansiaceae bacterium | reverse complement strand
GCCTCAGCGACAACGCCGGGGCTAACAGCCAAGGCAGCGCCGGGGCGGGTGCCTACACCGTGATGACCTCTGGTGGCATCGGCGGGACATTCACCAGTGTGATCAATCCGCTCAGCGCCACGCTGCATGAGGGCGTGTTTTACGTTGGCGGCCACGTCGATCTGTACCTCTACCGCTTGGCCACCGCCACCGCACCCGGCACCAGCGCCGCCTTGGGCAACGGGCGCGTCGGCAGCAACCTGACCGGCAGCGCGCAGGTGACCAACAGTGCGTCGAGCGATGGATTTTCGGAACGCCTCAAGGCCACGCTCACCGGTTCCGGTTCCGGCTTTACCGGCGTGGCCGGCGGTGCCAGCGGCACGGTGAACTACAGCCTCGCCACCAGCGCGGCGGGCGCCCAGAGCGGCAGCGCCTCGGTCGTTCTGAAATCCACGGGCGTCGGCAGTTATAGTGACACCACCCTGAATACGACTTCGGTGGCGCTAAGCGGGACCGCCTATGACTATGCGAGTCCGACCTTGAACACGGCCGGGCCGGTGGCCTTTGGCAACGTCCACGTCGGCGCGGCCGATCCGACCGCCAACCTGTCGATCACCAACACCACGATCAGCAACGCCAGCTATCAGGATCAACTGAATGCCAGTTCCTCGACCGACAACCTCAAGGTGACAGGTAACAGTTTCACCGCGCAGACCGCCGGAACCACCGGGTCGCTCACCCTAACAGCTGGTGCTTCCACGGTCGGCTCGCTGGCCTCGACCGTGACCCTGGGCTATGTGAGCAATGCCAACGGCGTGAGTGGGCTGAGCAATAGCAACCTCACCAACGGCTCGATCACCACCACCGGCCAAGTCTATTCCGGCCAGAGCTCCTGGAGCGGCGGCAGGGCTCGTGGGGCACGCTGGCCAGCGGCTTCGGCACCAACTGGGGTGTCAACCAAGGGTCGCCGGGACTCGATGCGGGCTTCACCAGTGTGGACACCGCCAGCTTCAGCGGTGCCGGTGGCACGGTGGCCCTTGATGGCGCGAGCCCGAGCCTCAATGCTCTAACCCTCAGCGGCAGCGGTGCTTACACCATTGCCCAAGGCAGCGGTGGCAGCCTGACCCTGGCGGGCACCACCCCGGGCATCACGGCCAGCGGCAACAATACGATCAGCGCCCCAGTCACTTTGGCCAGCAATCTGACCGCCACAGTGACCGGCAGCAGCAACACGCTTACACTCTCCGGTGCCATCAGCGGCAGCTACATTCTCACCAAGACCGGCGACGGCACCCTCGCGTTGTCCGGCAGCAACAGCTACAGCGGCAACACCGCAGTGAGCGCCGGGACCCTGCTGGTCAATGGGGCCAACACCGGCCTCGGGGCGGTCACGGTCGCCAGCCCGGGCACCTTGGGCGGCACCGGATCGATCGCCGGCGCGGTGAGCATCTCGGGTGCTCTCTCGCCCGGTGCCTCCATCGGCATCCTGAGCACGGGGGCCCTCACCTTCAACGCCGGTTCGTCGTTTGTTTATGAAATGGACGCCGTCGCCGCCGATCTTCTAAAGGTATTTGGCGACGTGACCCTCACCGGCACGGTCAACCTGGACCTGCGTGCCACGGGCACCTTTGCGCCTAACACCACACTGGCGTTGATCAACTACAACGGCGATTGGAACGGCGGCCTTTTCAGCTATGCGGGCAATCCACTCAGTGACAACGATGTGTTCACCGCCGGATCTAACACCTGGGCCATCCATTACGCCGACAGCGCGGGTGGCACAAACTTCGCGGGCGACTATGTGGCCGGGCATTTCATCAACTTGACCAACAGCCTGACGGCCGTGCCAGAACCCACCAGCGTGCTGGGCACCATGGGCCTGCTCGCCAGCGGACTGCTGCTGCGTCGCCGTGCGAGGCCTTTGCGCTGATTCTTGATCTCTTTGTCTGCGCGGAGCGCCGCCATCTTGGCGGCATTTTCCGGCATCCCGCCGGAAAATCTGGGATTGCCCCTCGAGGGACAGCCGTGCAAGATCACACAAGGAGCGCCCCGCAGGATGCGGAACGCAGCCGGCAGGATGCCGGCGCTCCCCCACCCCCACTCCTCATGCACTCGAATTTTTCTATCAAATGAAACCACTGCGATATCTAGCGAAGCTGCGGCGGACGCGGGACACCAAGCGGATGCTGCTAGACGCGGGCATCGTGGCGCTGGTCATCGGGTTGGGGTTTGCGGCCAAACCGGCGTATCACGCGTATCGAAGTTACCAGGTGGATAGGAATCTTGCGGCGGCCAAGACGGCGTCACTGCACGGGGACTGGGGCACGGCGCGCGACCAGGCCCGCAGTGTCCTGTTGGCACGACAGAACGACTTCGACGCGTTTCGCATCTGGAGCCGTGCCTGCGGCAAGTTGGGTGAGCCACGCGCCTACATCGCCGCGGCCCGGTTTTTCAACGACCCGCGGGCCACCCGTGATGACCTGCTGGAGGCGCTGCGGCTGATGGCCCAGCAGGCACCGCAGGCGATGGTCATGAGTGCCTATGACAAACTGCCGAAAAATCTGCGTGGGGAGGGGATTTTTCGGGCGGCGATCATTCCGGTGTTTATTCAGCGCGGTGAGATCGCCGCCGCCGAACGGGGCTTGCGTGAGGTGGCAAGCCCGACCAACGAACCCGAGGTCCGACTCGAGCTGCTGCGCACACTTTGCAGCCACCCGGACGCCGGGCGCGTGGCGGAGGCCCGCAGGATCTTTGCCGAATTGATCGCCGCCCACGCCGACGCGCAGGCGCTG
>CAIVSK010000103.1 GCA_903908495.1 Akkermansiaceae bacterium | reverse complement strand
TTGCCTGACAGCATGTTGTTGACGTCACGGGACATATTGCCTGACAGCATGTTGTTGACGTCACGGGAAAATAGGGCTGGCGAACGAGCGGAGGCGGGTCATGCTCCGCGGCCTCACATGCAAGTGCGTATCATCGTTGCCGGGAAACCCGCTCTGGCCTATGCCAAGGCTGGGATGGAGGAATATTTGAAGCGGCTCTCGCGGATGGGCTCGTACGAGCTGGTGTCCGTCAAGGCGGGCTCGAGCGCCGAGGTGTCTGCGCGCTTGCTGGAGCGTTCCCAAGGCTGCTTTCGGGTGGCGCTGGACGAGCGCGGCGACCACCTGGGCACGCGCGGATTGGCCGATAAACTCCAAGCCCTCGAGCGCCGGGGTGAGATCAAGGCGCTGGCATTTCTGGTCGGCGCGGCGGATGGCCACAGCAACGAGTTGCGCGAGGCCTGCGAGTGGCACCTGGCCTTGTCAGCGCTGACGTTGCAGCACGAGTTGGCCCTGGTGGTGTTGCTGGAGCAGCTCTATCGGGTGGCCGCGCTGCGGGCGGGTGCACCTTATCACCGCGACTGAGCCCGGCAAAGTCACCGCCGGTACTGATTCTGCTGGAGCATGCCAAATTGCCCCTGGCCGCCGCCGGTCGGGCCTTGCGAATTCCAGGGGATCTTGCTGTTGTTGGAAACCGGCGGCACCGGGGTGATCTCGGGCTCCTTGTTGGTGTTGCAGGAGGTGAGGCTCAGGCCTGCAACGGCGGCAATCATCATCAGAATTCGGGGTCCACGCATGGCCCTAGCATAAAACAAGCTCCGCAGGACGCAAGCCCGCGGAGCCGGTTTGTGAAAATTCCCTGTCGGCTGCTCAGTGGGTCAGCGGACTGGCCAGGATCACCCGGTCACCCGCTTGCAGCCGCACGCCTGCGGCGAGGCTTTCCAAATCGATGTCGGCGATGGTTTGGGTCGGCTCAATGGCGGAAGGACGCACGCGCCCGATCAGGCGGCCATCGCGTTTGACCAGCAATGAGGTTTGTGGGGTGAAGCCGGTATTGCTGCCGGCACCGATGACCACGAAGCCCCAGTCCTGATTGACGCCGGTGATGACGCCCTCCATCGCATTGTTGGAGATGCGCACATTGCGCTCCATCTTCTTGCCGATGAGGCGGGTTTCCTCGGCCTTGCTGTCGGCGAGGCGCTTATCGGCCGCTGCCACCAAAGTTTCTTTTTCTTCGAGAGTGCGTTCGAGGGCTTTTTTCTCATCGGAGATCTTGTTGAAATACTCCGCGATGTTGCCGACGTTGATGCCTTCGCCCAGTCCGGTCAGGATGAGTTGGATTTGCTTGAGGGTCTTGTCCAGTGCTATCAATTCTTCATTCTGCACCGCGATGGTCTTGTCAAGTTCGCCGACTTGCTTCTTGGATTCGACTTCCTTGCCCTTGAGCACCGTGATGCTTTGTTTGGTTTCCTCGCGGGTGTTTTGGACGGTTTTGAGGACGCCTTGCTCATCCTTGAGTTCTTTTTCGGTGCCCTCGGCTTTGGCGGTTACATCTTTGTTCTCGGCGATGGCGGCCAGGCGCTTTTGCTGGTGATCCTTGAATTTGACCGAGTGATCGTATGAGAAATAAGCGGCGCCACCGATGGTGAGGATGGCGAGGAGGTATAGGACGGCTTTGATTTTCATGGGGTTCCTTGCGAAGGGTGTTGGAGTGGGTGAAAATCAGTTGGACTCGGGTGTGGCGGCCGCTTCCGGAGTGGCGGCCGGCGTCGCATCCGGCGTTGCATCCGGCTTGGCGTCGGGTTCGGCGGTGGCGCCGGGAGCGGGTTCGAGCGAGGATTCGGCCGCAGGTGCGGCCTTTTTGTCAGGGGTGGCTGCGGGACCGGCCGGCTTGCCGAGGGTCTTCGGTTTGGTGGCCGCCTTGTGGGATGGAATGACTTGGTCACCCACCATCAGCACGGTGCCTTCCGCGAGGGAGTCAGGAACGATGGTGGCCGATGCCGTGTTGCTTTCGACGGCCGTGACGAGCAGCTTACCAACCGGTTTGGCGTCGCGGACGATTTCAAGAGTCGAACCGGTAACTACGCCGGAGATGTGGCCAGCGCCGAGGGTCACAAAGCCCCAGTTCGGGTAGATCGAGTTGATCTGCGTCTTGGTGAAGAACGATTCACGGCGGGAAATCATGTCGGTGTGACTCGTCAGGACGTCATTGCGACCGACCGTCTGGGTATTCTCCTCAGTGAGGCTGGCGAGCTTGGTGAGGTTGGTGGCGATCGAAGCGCGGAGGGTATCCATGTCTTCGCGCAGGGTCTTGACCTTCTGGGCGAGATCGCGGACGTCACCAATCGCCTTGGTCTGCTCCTTGATCTCATCGAGCTTGGCCTTGTTGGTGTTCATCACCACGGTCTTGCTGTCGATGTCTTGCTTGAGGGCGTCGTTGGCCTTCTTGCGGTCGGACTCTTCGGATTTCAGCTTGGCCACGACTTCCTCGGTGTCGGTGCGCGTTTTGTGAGTCGCGTCGCGGTTGTCCGTGGCGGTTTTCAACCGCAACTGGCTGGCCGCGAGCTTGCGCTCCTCGTCCTTGCGGTGATTGAGCTCATTAGCGTATGCGTCTTTGTTCTTATAAGCGACAAAGGAAGCCAGTGCGAGCACTATGGCGGTTAGAATTCCGAAAACATTGGCCATTGGATTGGTAGGTTGGGCGGGTTGGGTTCGTCGTGTGCGACGGACCTTAGGGACTCAAGACCCACCACGGCAATCCCAAATTTCAGGAACTTTTTAATTTTCTTTCGGCTTGCCTTTACAAAGCAACCACAAGCGCACATCAGTGGGCCGTCTTCCATGCAGTCCATCCTCCGCGTCCTCGCCTACCTCCGCCATTATCCAGGCCTTGCAGTTGCTCAACTTTTCTGCGCAATCGGGATGACTTTGGCGGTGTTTGTGTTCCCCAACGCCACCCGCTACGTCATCAACGAGATCATTCCCAATCCGCAGCGCCACGGCGAATTTTTTCCGTGGATCTGGGTTGCCTTGCTCGGATTTCTGGTCAAGGACGGCCTAAACTCGCTGCGCATCCTCATTAATAACACGTTTGAGCAAAAAGTCATTTTTGATATTCGCTCGGACCTTTACGAGAAAATCCAGCGTTTGCCGCTGCGTTGGTTCGATACCCGGCGCACCGGTGACATCATGACGCGGGTGGTCGAGGACGTCACCAACATGGAGCGGGTCCTCATCGATGGCATCGAGCAGGGCTTGGTCGCTGCGCTGCAGGTGCTGAGCGTCGGCGGGTTTCTTTTCTACCTGAACCCCGGAGTTGCGGCCTGGGCCACGCTGCCGGTGCCGTTTTTGGCCTTGTCGGCCTGGATTTACTCGACCCGCGGGCGCGACCGCTACCGCAATCAACGCGAAGCGGCCTCCGATCTCAACGCGCTACTGCACGACAACATCTCGGGAGTGCGCCAAATCAAGGCTTACGCCGCGGAAGCCGACGAACACGCCCGCTTCAACCGATTTTCTGATTTGCTGCGATGCAGCACCCTGCGGATGATGCGCTGGTGGGCGGTGTACTCGCCGGGCATGTCGTTTTTGCGGATGAGCGGTTACGTGCTGGTGCTGGCCTTCGGCGGACAAGCGGTGATGCATGGCGAATTGAAAATGGGTGATTTCGCGGGTTTTCTGCTCTTCCTCTCGTTGTTTTATGAGCCGATCGACCGTCTCAACTCGCTCAATCAAATGATTCTGTCGGGTCGCGCCGCAGCCGACCGCGTGTTCCAGATTCTCGACGCCGAGGAGGAGCCCAACGCCCGCCATGGCAAATCGCTGCCACAGCACATCCGCGGAGCCGTGCGTTTTGACAATGTTTCGTTCACCTACCAAGAGCAGCCAACCCTCCACAACGTGACCCTCGAGGCCCAGCCCGGCCAAACCATCGCCCTCGTCGGCTCCACCGGTGCTGGCAAGACCACCGTGCTGTCGCTGTTGGCCCGCTTTTACGAGATTGACACCGGCACCATCACCATTGACGGCCAGGACATCGCCGAGCTCGCCAAGTTTTCCCTGCGCGATCACCTCGCTTATGTCACCCAGGAGCCATTCCTGTTCAACGGCACCGTCCGCGAAAATCTCCTCCTTTCCAAGCGCGACGCCACTGACGCCGACCTGTGGGCCGCTCTGACTGCCGCACACGCCGATGCGTTTGTCCGCGCCCTGCCGCAACAACTCGACACCAACGTCGGCGAGCGCGGCGTCAAGCTCTCCGGCGGCGAAAAACAGCGACTCTCCATCGCCCGCGCGCTGCTCAAAAACGCCCCCATCCTGCTGCTCGACGAAGCCACCGCATCGGTCGACTCTGAAACCGAGCGCCAGATCCAGGACGCCCTGGACCGCTTGATGGAAAACCGCACCGCCATCGTCATTGCCCACCGACTTTCCACCATCCAGAACGCCGACCGCATTTACGTGCTGGAAAAGGGCGAAGTCATCGAGCAAGGCACCCACAACGAGTTGCTGGCCCTCGGTGACAAATACGCCGAGCTCTGCCACAAATCCTTCCTCCAGGAACCCGATCGCCCCGGACTCGATCAGGAAGCCCCCGGAGCCCTTGACGAGCCCACCAGCGGGA
>CAIVSK010000102.1 GCA_903908495.1 Akkermansiaceae bacterium | reverse complement strand
ATTTCACGGATTGAAGAGGATTACACGGAGAATGCGACCTCAATCTATCTACTCCTCGGCTCACCCTAAAGGTGTCTACCAAATAATTCATAACTCTTTCTTAATCCGTGCATTCCGTGAAATCCGTGGTTTCCATCGTCCTTTCTAGGTTTATCCGTGTGTTCCGTGAAATCTGCCTGATTGTTCGAAAAACAGTCAGGCAGGCCATCTCGCTTCGCTCGGTTGTGGTTTCCATTTTTTCCTATCTAGCACCAGCCGTCAAAAAATACACCGGGCGACAAAACCGCGCCGATTCCGCCAATTTCGCGGCAAATTTTCCCATTAATCCGCCTCAACGCCGCCAAAAAATCCAAAAACATCACGGATCAGGCGGTCAGCCAGCCTTGAATTTTACGAAAAATAAAACTTAAGTCATTCAAGATCAACAACTTAAAATATTATTGCCCGTACCTTAATTTTTTTGTTGCACCGCGGTGTATTTTTGCGACTCTGAGTGCACGAGTTTTTTCCCTCGTTTGCATCCGTGAGCAACAGCGTTCAGCCATATCTGGGATTCAAGCCCTACGCCATCGATCCGAAATATCGGTTCGCGGTGCCGCCTGCCTGGCGACCGGCCACCGGCGAGGTGCTGTATTTGCTGTTTTCGCGGACCCACGAGATGCCGATGCTCAAAGTGCTGACGAAAGCGGGCTACGACGAGCGGGTGGAGATTGTAGGCAACAGCGACAAGGACGAAGCGACCAAGCGGAAAATTCTCGGCAGTTTGGCGATGCTGTGCCGCGAGGTGAACATCAACGAGCAGGGCAAACTGCTCATCCCCAAAGATTTGAGCGAAAAGGCGGAAATCAAACCGGACAGCGAAATCATGCTGGTGGGCCGCCACGGGCATTTCGAGGTCTGGCACAAACCGCACTTTGAGCGCTCGCAAGAACTCGAGATGAACCAGACGGACGAACTGGGCATTCTCTAAGCCGACTCAAGCCGATCCAAGCGCCCCCCCCAACCATGCCCACCTCCCCAATCACCCTGACACTCGACGCGGCCTGCCTCACGGCGGCTGGGTTTGGCGTGGCCAAGGGCTGCGGGTTGCTGACGCCGGGGGATATGGGGTGCCTCGGTGCCGCAGTCACAGGCATACGCAGCGGCTCGGCGGTCACAGACCGCCGCTACAATTCGGCGGTCACGGGGCGGGGTTGCAATTTTCTGGCTGGGCACAAGACATCTCCCGGGACGGAGCTGCTGGTGCCACTCAAAACGATGGTTCGCGCCGCTTCTGGCTGGTTGTCGGCGCGACCATCGGGATTTTTTCTGGCTGGGCACAAGGAGGCTCCCGGGACGGAGCGCCTTGCGCCATTCAAAACGATGGTTCGCGCCGCTTCTGGCTGGTTGTCGGCGCGACCATCGGGCATTTTTCCGACTGTGCGGCAGGAGGCAGCAGCGACGCTGCGCGCCACCGCGTTTCATGAGTCGGCCGTCCGCACCGTTTTTAGCTGTTTTGCGGTGCGGCGGCCGGCGGATGGGATGACGGAGGCCCCGGGCGCCAGCGCGGGCGACTATCATCTGCCGGTGTTTCCCGCAGGCGTAGCGGAGTGGATGCCAGCCGGGCCCGACTCGTTCATCATCGATGCCACCCTCGGCGGCGGCGGCCACAGCGAGATTTTTCTTACCAGCGGTGCCCGCGTGCTGGGCATCGACCGCGATCCGGAGGCCCTCGCCCATGCCCGCGAACGATTGGCACGCTTCGGCGAACGCTTCGACACTTGGGAGGGCAACTTCGCCAGGCTGCTGGAGGTACCGGCAATCCAACGCGGCGAGCGAGCCGACGGCTTGCTGTTGGATCTGGGGGTTTCCTCGCGCCAACTCGATTGCGCCGCCCGCGGATTTTCCTTCCAGCGGGAAGGTCCGCTGGACATGCGGATGGGTCCGTCATGCAGCCACAGCGCCGCGGAAATCATCAACACCTGGCCGGAAGCGGAACTGGTACGCATGTTGTTCGAGGCCGGTGAGGAACCCAAGGCACGCCGCATCGCCGCTGCCATCGTCAAGCGCCGCACCGCAATGCCGTTTGCCACCACCACCGAACTGGCCGAGTGCATCGAAAAAACCGTCGGCCGCCACAGCCGCATCCATCCGGCCACCCGCAGTTTCCAGGCCATCCGCATGACCGTCAACGAGGAACTCGCCAGCCTGACTTCCGCGCTGGCCGCCGCAGCGAGCGTCCTCAAACCCGGCGGTCACCTGCTGGTCATCACCTTTCACAGCTTGGAGGACCGGATCGTAAAACATTTTTTACGTCGGCACTCAGCGCCCTTCATTGATGATCCGGGCTGGCCCGCAGCGCGCGCCAACCCGGACTGCCAGTTCAGGTTGTTATCCCGCAAGGCGATCAGCCCGACC
Source organism: Akkermansiaceae bacterium (assembly GCA_903908495.1). Classification (GTDB taxonomy): domain Bacteria; phylum Verrucomicrobiota; class Verrucomicrobiia; order Verrucomicrobiales; family Akkermansiaceae; genus Luteolibacter. The sequence continues at coordinate 10,053 of CAIVSK010000102.1, read as the reverse complement.
CCGGAAGAGACCACCCGCAACCCCCGCTCCCGCAGTGCCAAACTGCGGGTTGCGCAGTTATTGGAATAACACCATGAACCGCCTTAAATCCGCCACCCGCACCCCAGCCTGGATCTTCGCCGTGCTGATCGCCGCCACCATTTTCGCAGCCGGAGGCGGCGTGCTGCACGCGGTTTACAAAAACCGCCAGGTCCAGCGCAAACGCGACATCGCAGCCACCGAGCGGCGCATCGAGCAATACCAACTGGACATACGCACCATTCAGATGCGCAGTGATTCCATTCTCAATCGTTTCGCCATTCGCAAGCAACTGGAAGACACGGGTTCCCCGCTGCGGCCGATCCCGGGCGGACTTGCCGAAGAAGTCAATCCCGCGCCTGCAGCCGCTGTGGCGTCCGCCATCCCGTAAGCCGTGAACCGCAAGTTCCAATATCGCTGCATCCTCATGTGCTCGGTCCTGGTGGCCGCGCTCAGCGGGCTGTCCGGCCGCTTGATCCAAATCCAACTGGTCAACCGCCAGCGCTATGCGCCTAACTCACACAAGGCCCCCCAACGCATCGAGAAGCTGCCTGCCACCCGCGGCATGCTGGTTGACCGCAACGAGAAGACGCTGGCCAAAAGCATCCCGGTGGCCACCTTGTACGTGGACAAGAACCACCTGTATGATCCGAATCTGGCGAGTTACGCCTTGGCCTATGAGCAAGCCAGCAGCCAACCCGGTTGGGACGCCTTGGATGCCAGCAAACGCACGCGCCGCATCAACAGCCTGCGCGCCGAGATCCTCGACAGCGAGACGACCGAAGTCATCGTCCAAAAGCATCTGGCGCATGCGGTGAGCCTGCTGGCACGGCCGCTCAACATGCGGCGCGAGGAATTGCGGGCCAAGATTGAAACCAGCGACGGCAAATGGGTGGCCATCGCCAAGGACATTCCCGAGGAGGTGGCCGACAGCCTGCGCGAAACGGTGGATAAGAACTGGCTGCAGGGGTTTGATTTCGAAAATTCATTTCAGCGCTGGTATTCCGCGCCGACGCTCGCCACGCATTTGACAGGTTTCACGTCTGAAATCGAGGAGACGGACGAGAACGACCAAAAACACCCCAGGATGGTCGGCACATTCGGCATCGAGTGCTCGATGGAGGAATATCTCATCGGCCGCGATGGCTGGCGCCAATACCAACGCGATGCGCACGGACTGGTGATGGCCGGCAATTCCAGCAACCTGCAAGCGCCACGCCCCGGGCTCAACGTGCAACTGACCATTGATCTGGGATTGCAGGCGATCGTGGAGGAGGAAATCGACGCAGCGCTGGCGGAATACAAGGCGGAACGGGCCGCAGTGGTGTTGATGGACCCGCAGACCGGAGAAGTCCTGGCGATGGTCAGCCGCCCGAATTTTGACCTGAACCACAAGGAGACATCGTTGAAAAACAGTTTCAACTTTGCGACCCAGGCGATTTACGAACCCGGCTCGACCTACAAACTGGTGGCCACCTCGGGCGTCCTCAACGAAGGCCTCGCCACGCCGCAGACGTCGGTGTTCTGTTGCAACGGCAAGTATGTCTCGGGCAAAATCGAGGTGCCCGACCATTTCCCCTACGGCATGCTCACGCTGGAAGGCGTACTCGCCAAGTCCAGCAACATCGGCGCCTACAAGTTCGCCCTCCAACTCGGCCCGAAAAAGTTCTACGACTACGTCAAACGCTACGGCTTCGGCAAAAAAACCGGCATCCTGCTCAGCGGCGAAAGCTCCGGCATCGCCCGCAACACCGGCAACCCGGTCGACTTCTCCCGCGCCGCCTACGGCTACGCCCTCAACGTCACCCCGCTGCAAATGGCCTGCGCCTACTGCGTGCCGGCCAACGGTGGCAAGCTGCTCAAACCGCAAATCGTCAAATCACTCATCGCCAACGACGGCACCGTGGTCCAAAATTTCCCGCCGGAAACGGTGGCCGACGTGATCAAGCCGAAGGTGGCCACCCAAATGCGCGCCGCGATGGAAAAAGTGGTCCAAAAGGGCGGCACCGCCACCCTCGCCGCAGTGCCCGGCTTCCGCGTCGCCGGCAAGACCGGCACCGCCAAACGCCACAACCCGTTTGGCCGCGGCTACCTTCCTAACAGTTACACCGTGTCCTTCGTGGGCATGTTGCCCGCCGACAACCCCGCATTTGTTTGCGTGGTGGTCATTGATGATCCCAAAACCGACAAGGTCACCCGCTTCGGTGGCTCCATCGCGGCACCGGCATTTGCCAAAATCGCCACCCGCGCCGCCGCATATATGAACTTGGAACCGACCGAACCGATTTCCCAACCCCTGGCCAAGGTCACCCCGCCATGAAACTCCGTGATCTAACCACCTGCCTGACCCGCGTCACCATCGCCGGCTCCCTGGACGTCGATATCTGCGCCCTCACCGCCTCGTCGCGCGAATTGGCACCAGGCAAGTTGTTTGCCGCCATCCGCGGCACCACCACCGACGGCCACCGCTTCATCGGCGAGGCCATCGCCGCCGGCGTGGCGGCCATTCTCGCGGAATCCGCGCCCCCCGCCAACCTGCCCGCCACCATCACCTGGCTGCACGTGCCGGACAGCCGCAGCGCCATCGCAGCGCTGGCCTCCACCATGGCCGGCAATCCCTGGCGCGACCTGGCGATGGCGGGCGTGACCGGCACCAACGGCAAGACGACCACCGCGTTTTTGTTGCACCATGTGATGAAAAGCGTGTGGCACCGCGCCGGGCTGCTCGGCACCATCGTCGTCGATGACGGCGACACCATCGAACCCGCCCGCCACACCACTCCCGGCTCGATCGAACTCGCCGGGCTGCTGGGCCGCATGCGCGACCACGGCTGCCGCGGCGTGGCGATGGAAGTGTCGTCGCACGGCATCGATCAGCAACGCATCGCGGGCATCGGCTTCGACGCCTGCGTGTTCACCAATCTAACACAGGACCACCTCGACTACCACGGCACCCTCGAGGCCTATTACCAGGCCAAGGCGGATTGGTTTCTGGCGCTGGCGGCCGCGCCGCACGGCAAGAAGCCGGTGGCAGTGATCAATCTGGACGACACCTATGGCGCGGCGCTGGCGCAGGCGCTGACCCACAAAATGCCGCTGCTGCGCTACGGCTTCGGGGTGCACTGCGAGTTTCGGGCCAACAATTTCCACCAGACGGCCCGCGGCATGGAGTTTGAGCTCACGGCCAAGGGCAAATCCTATCTGGTGCGCGCGCCGCTCATCGGCCGCTTCAACGTCTACAATCTGCTCGCCGCGCTGGCCGCCGCGTCCGCTTGCGGCATCCGCCCGCGCGCTGCAGTCGCCGCGCTGGCGACCGCCCCGCAAGTGCCCGGCCGCATGGAAAACGTTGGCAATGCCGGCGGCACGACCGTGTTTGTGGACTACGCGCACACCCCGGACGCCTTGGAAAATGCCTGCCGCACCCTGCGCGAACTCAATCCCCGCCGCCTCATCACCGTGTTCGGTTGCGGCGGCGACCGCGACCGCGGCAAGCGCCCGCTGATGGGCGCCGCCGCCGCCCGCCACAGCGACGCCTGCATCATCACCTCCGATAACCCCCGCTCCGAAGACCCGCTGGCCATCATCCGCGAAATCGAGGCCGGCTGCACCGCCACCAACCGCCTGAGCATCCCGGACCGCGCCGAGGCGATCGTCGCCGCCGTCCAGGCGTCGCTTTCGGGCGACATCATCCTCATCGCCGGCAAAGGCCATGAGGCGACCCAGCAATTCGCCGAGCACAGCATCGACTTCGATGACCGCAAACACGCCAGCAAAGCATTGCGCGACCGCGCCCAAGCCATTTCCGACCAGCGATGCAACCCCTGAGCGCCCAACAACTCGCAGCCATCCTCGGCGTGACCGTCGCCGCGGGAAATCCCGCCGTGGTCATTGCCGGCGGGGTCGCCACAGACACCCGCAAGCTGGTGGCCGCTGCGGTATTTTTCGCGCTGCGCGGCGTCAATTTTGATGGCGACGGGTTTGCCGCACAGGCCCTGGCCAACGGCGCGAACGTGGCGGTGGTTCACACTTGGAGCGGACCGGTGCCGAGCGACCGGGCAGTCATTTTAGTGCCCGACACCCTGCTGGCGCTGCAGCGGCTGGCGTATTGGTGGCGGCAACAACTCGATCTGCCAGTGGTGGCCATCACCGGCTCCAACGGCAAGACCAGCACCAAGGACTTCACCGCAGCGGTGCTGTCCCAAAAATTTGCCGTCGCCGCCACCCAGGGGAATTTCAACAACCACATCGGCGTGCCGCTCAGCGTGCTGGCCACCACCCCGGCGCACACAGCTGCAGTGTGGGAAATGGGCATGAATCACCGCGACGAGATCGCCCCCTTGTGCGAAATTGCCAAGCCCGACTACGGCGTCATCACCAACATCGGCAGCGCGCACCTCGAATTCATGGGCACGCGTGAAGCCATCGCCGAGGAAAAATCGGCCTTGGCACGCGCCCTGCCCGCCACCGGCATGTTGTTTGTGCCCGCCGCCTGCGAGTTTCTCGATTTCCTGCGCCAGCGCACCCGCGCCACCCTGGTGAGCGTCGGCAACGGCCGCGGCGTGGTGCGCGCCGAAAACCTCCGCCCCGCCGCCACCGGCACCCGTTTCACCCTCGTCATCGACGGCCAATCCCCGGCGGAAGTCGCGCTATCCGTCCCGGGCCGCCACATGGTCACCAATGCCTTGCTGGCCGCCGCTGTCGGCTGGAAACTCGGCCTCGCCAGCCCCGCCATCGCCGCCGGCCTGAGCGCCGCAGTCCTGACCAACGGGCGGCTGCGTAGCTTCAACCATCGCGGCGTGACCGTCATCGACGACACTTACAACGCCAACCCGGAGTCGATGGCCGCCGCCATCGAGACGCTGGCCGACACACCGGTGAGCGCCGGCGCGCGCCGCATCATCGTCCTCGGGCGCATGGGCGAACTGGGCATCCACGCGCCTGCCGCCCATCAGCGCTGCGGCGAGCTGGCAGCCGCCAAGGGCCTCACGCTCATTGCGGTGGGCGAGGGTGCCGAAGGCATTGCCGCGGGAGCCGGGGATGCGCCGTATTTTGCCGACTTTGGAGCGGCGGCCGCCTGGCTGACCCGCGAAGTGAGACCGGGGGATGTGGTGCTGTTCAAAGGCAGCCGCACCGCCACGGTGGAACGTGTCATGCTCACCGCTTTTCCACCTTACTGATGTTCCCCACCATCTACGACTTCTGGCTGCATGCCTTTGAAGCGGAAAAGGCCACCCACGCCAGCTCCGGCTGGGCCCACACGTATTCGTTCCTCAACCTGTTTCAATACCCGACGTTTCGTGCCGCCAGCGCCGGACTCACCGCCTTCCTGCTGACCTTGCTGGTCGGCCCGCGGGTCATCCGCAAACTCATTTCACTCAAGGTCGGCCAACCCATCCGCACCGCCGCGGAAGTCCACAAACTCGCCGAACTGCACGGCGGCAAAGTCGGCACCCCCACCATGGGCGGCGTGCTCATCCTCGGCGCAGTGATCGTCTCCACCTTGCTGTGGGCCCGCCCGCTCAACCCGTTCGTCGCCCTCTGCACCTGCACCATGGCCGCTTGCGGGTTGTTAGGTTTGTGCGACGACTACAAAAAGGTGCGCGAGAAAAAGTCCGATGGCATCAGCAGCCGGCACAAACTGCTGTGGCAGGTGGCCATCGCGTTGGTCGCGTCGTGTTTCATCTATTACAAACCGGAGGTCTCCGGCATCGGCGCCACCCGCCAGCAACTCGCCGATGGCGCGGGTTACTATCTAGGTAGCGCGCCGCTGAGCATCGGCGCGCTGTGCTTCCCGCTGTGGAAATTCCCCTTGCTCAATTTGCATTGGTTCACCATCCCGTTTTTCGCCTTCATCATCGTCGGCTGTTCGAACGCGGTGAATCTAACTGACGGGCTGGACGGCCTGGCCACCGGCTGCACCATCAGCACGGCGCTGGCCTACGCGGTGCTGGCGTATCTGGCGCACCGGTTTTACATCGCCACGGAGTATCTGGTCATTCCGCACAACCCGTATCTGGGCGAGCTATCGGTGTTTTTGTTTGCGCTGGCCGGGGCCTGCTTCGGATTTTTGTGGTTCAACTGTCATCCGGCCAAGGTATTCATGGGCGACACCGGCTCGCTGGCCATCGGCGGGGCGCTCGGCAGCGCCGCCATCTGCACCAAACAGGAACTCATGCTCATCATCATCGGCGGCGTCTTCGTCATGGAAGCCATGTCGGTCATCCTGCAGGTCGGCTCGTTCAAACTGCGCCACAAACGGATTTTCCGCATGTCGCCGATCCATCACCACTTCGAACTGGCGGGCTGGCATGAAAACCAGGTTATCACCCGCTTCTGGATCCTTTCGATCATGCTCGCCCTGTTCGGCCTCGCATTGTTGAAAATCGCCTAACGAAAATATGCCCCTCTCCGGACAACATGTTGCCATTCTCGGCGCCGGCCGCAGCGGTCGCGCGGCCGCCGCGTTGTCCCTGCGCCAAGGTGCCAGCGTGTCGGTTTGGGATGCGGCGGGGGCCGATGCGTTTGCCGGGATGCCCGCAGGCGTGATGCAGCATCCTCTGGCCACCGCGGAACTGGCCGCCGGCGCGGCCTGCGATTTGCTCGTTGTGAGCCCGGGCATCGATACCTACGGCCCCTACGTCGCGGCATTCGCGCGGCAGGCGGCGGAGGTCATCGGCGAGGTGGAACTGGCCGCACGTTCGTACACGGGCCGGATCGTCGGCATCACCGGCACCAATGGCAAGACGACGACCACCGAGCTGGTGGCGCGGATTCTCGGTCACGCCGGGCTGGGCGGCACCCCCTGCGGCAACTATGGCACGCCGTTCAGTGAGGTGCTGCTGCAAGACAACCCACCCGCCGCAGTGGCCCTCGAACTCAGCTCGTTTCAACTCGAAACCATCAGCACCCTGCACCCGGCAGTGGCCGTTTGGCTCAACTTCGCGCCCGACCACCTCGACCGCTATCCGAGCGTGGACGCCTACCGCGCGGCCAAACTGCGCATTTTCGACAACCAAACCGCGGCCGACACCGCGGTGCTGCGCGCCGGCGAGGCACTCCCGCGCTTGGCCGCCAGGAGCGTGACCTTTTCCACCGAGGATGAATCGGCCGAGTGGTTTTCTGACGGCCACAGCATTCTCCAGCGCGGCGTGATGATGTTGGACATGACCCACGACACCGGGTTGCGCGGCCTGCACAATGCCGAAAACGCCATGGCGGCGATGGCGGCTTGCCAGCCGTTCGGCATTTCCACGGCGCTCATGCGCGAGGCGCTGCACGGTTGCGCTCCACCAGCCCACCGCTGCGAGCTGATCCGCACCTTGGATGGGGTGGAATACCTCAACGATTCCAAGGCCACCAACCTGCACGCGCTGGAAAGCGCCCTGCGTTCCCAAACCCGCCCGGTGGTGTTGCTCGCAGGCGGCAAGGACAAAGGCCTCGACTACACCGACCTGCTGCCGATGCTGCGCAGCAAGGCGCTCGCCTGTGTCACTTTCGGCCAAATCGCCGGCCCGCTGCAGCAACTCTTCGGCCCCGTCCTCGACTGCCAAGCGGTGGCCACCCTGGCGGAAGCGGTCAGCGCCGCCCGTGCGCTCGCCCCCCGCGGCTCCACCGTACTCCTTTCGCCCGGCACCTCGTCGTACGACCAATTCTCCGGCTACGAGCAACGCGGCAACACCTTTCGCGACCTGGTCAACCAACTCCGCTAATCCGCCATGAACCCACGCACCCTTCCCGTCAAACGCCGCCCTGTCCCCAGCGGGTTTTTCAAACGCATCCATGCCGTCACCCGCAACCGCAACCAACGCGTGGCCGCCACCGCCACCGCCGAGGACTTGGAAAACGAGGATCACAGCGCGCGTATCTCCCGCGGCTTTACCATCATTTTCCTGATCCACGTGGTGGCCATCGCCCTCTATTTCATCCACCTCAATTTCCTCAACGACCATTCCGTGGCCAAAGCCACCTTGCCGGCCACCACCGAAACCGCCACCTCGGCCAAGCCGCGCGCCGACAAGCCGCCGATCCTCACCCCCGACGACGCAACCTGCATCGTGGTGGCCGGCGACAACTACGCCCGCATCGCCGCCAGAGAGGGCGTCGATGAGGCCGCCCTGCGTGCCGCCAATCAGAACAAACCGATTGCCGCCGGCCTGACGTTCAAACTGCCACCCAAACGCATCATCGCCACTGAACCGCCCTTGGTCGTCGCCCTCCGTAAACAAACCCCGCCCAATGCCGAACGCGGCTTGGTCGAACCGCACTCTCTGCCAGCCAGCGAACCCGCTCGCCCGCTGCTCGTCCATCCCAGGGTCGTGCACGAAACCCTCGCCATCAAGACCCCACGGGACACCCCCACTGCCAGATCGACCAAGGATACGTCGACAACCAAGACTGCCAAGGATAGCGCCGCAGTCAGAAATTCCAAGGACAGCAACACGGCCAAAACCGCCAAGGACACCGCCTCAGCCAAGTCCGCCAAGGACACCGCCGCAGCCAAGTCCGCCAAGGACACCGCCGCAGCCAAAACCGCACGCGAAAGCACGGCCGCCAAGGCCACGTCTACCACCGCCAAGCAAAACTACGTGGTGAAGTCGGGCGACAACCTATACCGGATTTCCAAGCACTACAAAATCGATCAAGCTGCCCTGATGCGGGCCAACAACATCAGCGATCCCGCCAAGCTCAAATCCGGCATGACCCTGGTCATCCCCCACTGATCAGCCCGTATGCTCCGCCAAGCCTCCATCCTGCTTTGCCTGGCCGTTGCCGCGCTCCTCGCCATCGGCCTCACCATCCTGGCAAGCACCAGCGCTTGGGTCCATGGCATGGAAGATCCCTATCTGTTTCTCCGCGGCCAGACGCGCATGGTGGCTCTAGGCTTGGTGCTGGCACTCATCTGCGCGCGGATCTCCCCGGATTGGCTGCGCAAATACTCGCTGTGGATGCTGGCCGTCGTGAGCGTGCTGTTGGCCCTCTGCTTCATCCCCGGCATCGGGGTGGATACCTACGGCTCCAAGCGCTGGGTGCAGTTTCCCCTGATCCCCCAATTCCAACCTTCTGAAATCGCCAAAATCGTCACCGTCGTCGCCCTCTCCGCCTGGCTCGCCCGCTGGCAGACCGAGGTGCATAGTTTTTGGCGCGGCTTTGTCATGCCGGGCATCCTGGCTGGCATTCCGCTGCTGTTGATTGCGGCGGAAACCGATGTGGGCACCGCGCTGACCCTCGCGATGGTGGTGGCAGCCATGCTGTTTTGCGTCGGCACGCGCCTGCGCTACCTGTTGCCCACCGCCGCACTCGCCATCTCCGGCGCCGGTTACTATATCTATCATAACCCAACCCGCTGGTCCCGCGTCGTCGCCTGGCTCGACCTGGAAAACCCGATTTACCAAGCCGACAAGGGCATGCAGCAATGGCGCTCGCTGCTGGCGCTGGGCAATGGCGGCCCGTGGGGCGTGGGCCTCGGCAATGGCTTCGAGAAATTCGGCACCCTCACCTTTGCCCACATCGACTTCATTTTCCCGGTCGTCGGCGAGGAACTCGGCCTGCCAGCCACCTTGGGTGTGGTGCTCTGTTTTGTGCTCATCGCGGTGGCCGGCATTTGCATCGCGGTGGCCGCCACCAACGTCTTCAACCGCTGCCTCGCTCTCGGCCTCACCTGTCTCATCGTCATCCCCTCCATCCAAAACATCGCCGTCACCACCGCCGTGCTGCCCAACGACGGCCTGCCGCTTCCCTTTGTCAGCTTTGGCGGCACCAGCATGGTGTTCAGTCTCGCCGCCGTCGGCTTGTTGGTGGGCATCCACCGCCGTTCTCAGTGCAGCGTCTCCCAGGAATTCCCGCTCAACCGCAAAACCCGCCTCGCCGTGCGACTGTAAGGCACCCCAAATTCGAGCGACCGGGGCTGGTCGGGCGAGGGATTCCGCCATGGGCCCAGAGCGGCGGCTTGCGCCTCGTCTTTTCCACACATGCATCCCCATCCGCCAAGCGGTCCGCCAATTTCGTCAACAACAACATGATGTCTGGCATCTTATT
>CAIVSK010000101.1 GCA_903908495.1 Akkermansiaceae bacterium | reverse complement strand
GTGCTGAGGCGGGGGGGAAGAAACTACATGCGATTCCGGCTCAGTAACACAACCAACGAGAAGACCGAGGGCGCCGCAACATGCGAAGACTGGTGAGAGCTGCCTGACCGCGCGAGCGGAGGCCGAAGGTGACAGAAGAGTAAGGATAGTTTTTTTCATTGCGCTTGAGAATATCCAGACAGCGGTTCCAGCGCTATGGGGTGTTCACGGTAGTCCCGGTGTCTATCCCATCACTCCAGACAATCTGTTACCGATCGGCCCGGTTCGTACCGGCCTTGATTTGCGTCCGCCGCGCAAGGTCGGGGTGACGACACCCGGTTCCCCAGTGCCGGCATGATGCGCGGCAGCGCGGGAAACAGGTTTCAGGTTTCGATTTGCCGATGCCAAGCCTTTAAAATCAACTGGTCGTGCTGGATTTGACCTGGTCGTAGGCTTCTTGCGTCCTTACCCAAGCCTGACCGACCTTATCCTTCTCCTGGTCCCATGTCGCGGAGGTGGCCTGGCTCAACTCGGTGCCGATGGAATGCAGGGCAGACCGGGCGTCTTGCATCTCCTTCATTGCGAAATCCCAGCCTTGGGTGTCGGTGGTGCTCTTCATGGCGCCACGTTTGACGGTCAACTCATCGACCTGTTCATCCACCCTGGCTTCCAGCCGGCTGAGGCCGGCGAAAAACTGGGCGCGCTGGTCGTAGGTATAATCCTTGAGGTCACTCCACTTGGCGGCGGCTTCGGGATTGGCCGTGGCCGCGACCAGATCGGTCATGGTTGGTCTGGGCGTGGTTGGTCCGGGCATGGTTGTCGTTACCGTGGCTGCCGCCGTGTCCTTTGCGGGCGGCACAGGGGCTTCCGTGCTCTTCTCCTTTGCGGTGCAGCCGGCAGTGGAAAAAGCGGCTAAACCGAAAGCCGCGGCGATAAGGTTGGTGAAGCGATTTGTTTTCATTCGATGGATAGATCAGGCGGGCGGATTTCCGAGCGCGCTCCCTCCATTCAGGGAAGGAGCTTTTTTCTTGCGTCACTAATATGGCCCGATCGCCGGTGGGAGGCCATGGGGTGTTACCCGACGCAGGACATTCGGAGGACTTAATCGGTCGATCTTCAGCGCCACCCAACAGACCGGAGGAAGAGCCGCCTGCCCCATTTGGCTCGGTTCAACGACGGTTCCTGACGATTCCGCTGAATTTCAAGCCCACACAGCCAGCAACCGCTGGCAGGTCAACACCCCATAGCACCATCCCGGCACCGAGGGTAATATCACGCCGTAAAACACAGACTTTCCACTCCGGGAAGTCCGATCGCACACGGCGGCGGCCGGCGCTTTCGTTCCTCTCCGCCGTTGGGGAAAGAAATATTATGTCTCTTGGACTCATCCTCTTGATCGTGTTCATCGTGCTCATGCTCGGCGCGCTGCCCACTTGGCCGCACAGCCGCAGCTGGGGCTACTATCCCAGCGGCAGTTTCGGCTTGCTGCTCCTCATTCTCGTCGTGCTGGTGCTCACGCGTACGATCTGAACGAAACCTCCAACCACCTCTCCCATGGCCCGTCTCTTTCTGGCACTCTTCCTCCTCGTCTTCGGCCTGAACCTCCTGTTCGGGCTTTCCATCCCGATCTGGGTCACCGGCCTGCTCGCGTTAATCGCCGGCGTCCTGCTCGTGATGGAGCACTTTCGCGTCCGCGTGGACCGGAAGTAGCCGCACGCACCACGCTGCAGCCACCATGAACAATTCCCTCCGGACCTGGAAACTGTCCGCCCTCTTCCTGCTTTGCG
>CAIVSK010000100.1 GCA_903908495.1 Akkermansiaceae bacterium | reverse complement strand
TTGGGCGGGCCGCCTGTGCGGCCGTGCCGTTTGCCGGGTTCGGCAGGCGGATTTTTGTGCTTGGCATTCGAGTGCGGGCGGGTTGAATGGCGGGACAGTGCTTTACCCACCCTTGGATCATTGGTTATGGCTGGTGCCGGCATTCTTGCTCGGGGCCTGCATCGGATCGTTCCTCAATGTGGTCATTTACCGCTTGCCGCTGGGGCTTTCGGTCAATGACCCGAAGCGCTCGTTCTGCCCGCAGTGCAAGCAGCCGATTCCCATCTGGTTGAATCTGCCGCTGCTGAGCTGGCTCTATCTGGGAGGCAAATGCAAGGCTTGCCGGCAGCCGATTGCGTTCCGGTATTTCGCGGTGGAGTTGCTCACGGCGCTGGTGTTCACTGCGGTGTGGATGATTTTCGCCACCCAGGCGGTCGGGGTTGTGGTCTTTTTATGGGCGCTGGCGGCCTTGTTGATCGCCATTTCGTTCATCGACGCCGAGCACATGATCATCCCGGTGAAGCTGACCTGGGCGGGTTCGCTGCTGGGTTTGGCAGCGTGCGCGGTGTGGCCGCAACTGCCAACCTTGGCGGGCGGCGCGGGCGGTTGGCAGAAGGGTCTGATGCAAGGCGGCATCGGGTGGGCCGCCGGCTTCGTTGGCTTGGGCATCGTGGTCGAATTGGGCAAGTTCGCATTCGGCAAAAAGGACCTTCGCTTCCAACAACCTGTGGCGTGGTCGTTGCGCGAACCGCAAGCCGAGGACGACCCGATGTGGTTTGTCATCGATGGCGAGGCGGTGGCGTGGTGGGATATTTTCAACCGCAAAACCGACCGCTTGTTAGTCGAGGCGGCCGACATCCGGGTCGACGGCGAGTCGGTGGGCGGCGGGCATCTGACCATCCGCGAGCTGGAAATCCAACTGCCTGACGGCACGCTTCACCGCCTGGCCAAGCTCAAATCCCTCGATGGGACCGCGACGCGGGCGGTGATTCCGCGCGAGGCGATGGGCTCGGGCGACGGCCATTTGCTTGGCATGATCGGCGCATTTTTCGGCTGGTCGGGGGTCTTGTTCACGCTGTTCAGCGGTTGCTTGGTCGCGCTGCTCGGGGCCTTGGTCGGGCGGATCGGCTTTGGCAGGCAATTGCCGTTCGGCCCGAGCTTGGCGGTGGGCGCCGCGGTTTGGATGTTTGGCGGCTGGAGGTTGTTTGCCTGGTACATGGACTTCCTCGGCCCGCTGGTCCAGCCATGAGCGGGATCACCAATTTCCGCAGTGGAAAATTTCCGCGAATGGTGTGATACTACGCCATGGCCAATCGCAAAATCAATGCGTGGAGCGTCTGCAAGGGGCTGGCGCGGGAAATCCTCCGCGATCGGGCGGAGCGCCGGCGCCTGATGAGCAAGATGCTGATGCTCGCCCTGGGAATGATGGCTGCCGGGCTGTGGCTGCTCGATCACTGGCTGGCCACCAACGTCTGGCGGTTTTTCCTGTGGTGGGCGGCTTGCGCCGGGGTGACTTCCCTAACCATTTTGTGCGCGCTCTACGATGCCATGGCGGTGATCCGCGAGGAGCGCGGCCCGCCCCAGTCCAATCCCCACAACCGCTGAGACACCAAACCATCCCGGATGACCGCCACTCATAGCAATCTCCCCTCCGCCGCCGGCTTGCGGCCGTTGATCTATCAACTCATGCCGCGCAGCTTCGGCAACACCCGTGAAGCGCCGGTACCCAACGGCAGCCTGGCGGAAAACGGCTGCGGCACGTTCAATGACATCAACCCGGCGGCCCTGACCTCTATCAGGGAGTTGGGCTTCACGCACGTCTGGCTCACCGGGGTGCTGGAACAGGCCAGCGGCACGGCCTACCCGAACCGACCGGCGGATGCAGCGGATATCCTCAAGGGCGTCGCCGGCAGCCCGTATGCCATCCGGGATTACTTCGACGTGTGCCCCGATTATGCCAGCGACCCGGACCGGCGCATGGAGGAGTTTACGGAGTTGCTAGATAGGTGTCACGCGCATGGCCTTCGGGTGATCATCGATTTTGTTCCCAATCACGTCGCCCGCTCGTACGCCTCGGACGTCCGTCCCGACCTGTCATTCGGCGTGGGGGATGACCGCAGCGCATTTTTCGCCCGCGACAATCATTTCTACTATCTGCGGGCGGGTGATCCCGGCGGCGGTCCGCCACTCAAGCTGCCGACGGCCGGCAAGCCGGGATGCACCGGCCACTTTGCGCCGGAGTGCGAGTATGGCCGCGTCACCGGCAACAACGTGATTTCGTGGGCACCGGGCGAATTCGATTGGTATGAAACGGTGAAGTTGAACTACGGCCATGATTTCACCCAGGGGCGCGACACCTCGCATCTGCCGGGGCCGTATGCCGCGCCGGTGGTGGTGCCCAAGACCTGGCGCACCATGGATCAGATCGTTGCTTACTGGCAGCGCCTGGGCGTTGACGGCTTCCGGGTGGACATGGCACACCTGGTGCCAATGCCGTTCTGGCGCTGGTTGGTCAAACGGGCCCGCGAGCGCCAGGAGGGCGTTTTTTTCGCTGCCGAGGCCTACGACAACGATCCGGCCAAACTCACCGACGGGCAGGTGTTGGATGAATTGTTGGATGCCGGCTTCGACGCCGTGTACGATGATCCGAGTTATGATGTGCTGGAGGGACTCTATGACTCCGGAAAATGGGCCAACGACTTGGATGATCTGGCCTTCACCGGCGCGCGCTTCCATCAATCGCTGCGCTACGCCGAGAACCATGATGAGGTGCGCCTGGCCAATCCACAGGTCTGGGGCGGACTGGGGATGCGGGTTGGCAAGCCGGTTTGCGCGGTGCTCTTCGGCCTGGGCCGGGGGCCGCTCATGATCTATCAGGGCCAGGAAGTCGGCGAACCCGCGGTGGGAGTGAAGGGGTATTGCGGCGATGACGCCCGCAGCAGTATCTTCGACTACGGGTCGCTGCCGGAGTTGCTCAAATGGGTCAATGGCGGCAACTACGACGGCGGTCGCCTCAGCCCGGAGCAGAAGGCGCTGCGTGCTTGGTATGGCAGGCTGCTCGCGGTGCTCCAACAAGCGGCCTTCGTTGACGGCGGGTATTACGGCCTCAACTATGCCAACCGTGACAACCCGCATTTCGGCAGATTGGATGACGAAGGGGTTTCTGGCCACTGGCTGTTTGCCTTTTTGCGCCACGACCCGGGCTCCGGCCAGGCGTTCCTGGTGCTCGCCAATTTCCACCCCAGCGCGACCCTGCGGCAAGTCCGCGTGCGCATCCCGCAGGATGCGATTGAATTGTTAGGCAGGACTGCCGACGGCGGGACGTGGGTGTTTTCCGACCGCCTCGACAGCGAGTGGAGCGGCACGGTGCCAGCGGCCGGCCTCGCGGGCGAAGGCCTGGCCTTGCCGGACCTGGCCCCGTGCTCGGCCGTGATGTTGGAATTCGGCTGAGCCACGCCGAAGTCCAACGTCGCCTCAGCCTTTTGGAATGAAGTTTGCGTTCTGTTAGGAATTCGCCACCTGCGGGATTGAGCCACAGCGGTGTTGCGCTTGCCACACGCACTCTAACGCACTGGCGATTCAGCGGCAGATTCTGGAGGCACTCAGAGTTACGGCGGCCACCGCACTCAAGGAGAGGTGGCCTCCGGCCGCCATGGCCCATGCGCAGGGCAAATCCAGTCGCCTGGCGGCCCTCACTTGCGCGTTCCATGGGCCAATGGGGGCAAGATGCCTCCACTCTTTGAAGCGCGACTAGTTCTCCTGCGCCTGACCGGGGGCGATGCTTCGACTCCCGGTTTGATGGTTGAAACAATTTGGCGGATTGCGTAAATGGCGGGTTAGACATTAGGAGAGACGCCATGTTGCCCGCGCCGTCTGAAAGTATTTCTTCGCGAAGAAAGCGAGAATATTATCGCAAATGAAAACGTCAATATCGCGCAACTAGAAGGTTCTGGAATTGTGGTGAAAGACTCCAATGTAACGCTTCCTGAGAGATAAATCGCCCCTCGTCCTTCCGATGGGTTGGCTTTATCTTGGAACCGAAGGCTCTGTCCTACAACCCATTGGTCGACGGCCCAGTTAGGCATGTCGAAGGAGCCTCCCCAGACATTTGTCCCGCCATCTCCCCATAGCTCCCCGATATTTTGCCAACTCGTGGCGTATGAATTGTAGCCGTGTCCGGCGTCAGGATATCCCCCATAAATGGAATAGAGGACGCCAAGACCATGCTGGCTTGCGAAAAAATAGTTCCATGTGCCAGATGAGTTTGTATAGGTGGAATTGTCCCTGTCGAAGTCCACTTCAAACGCATACGCGACCCGTGTTCCAAGAAAACGTGAATCAAGCTCGCTAGCGGAGATGTTGCTATTAGAGCTTTGAGTGCTCGTGACAACGCCACTAAATGTGTAAATACTAGCTGCCCTAGTGTGCTGGGCGTTATTTAGCTGTACAGAACCGACCGGACGTGTAAAATCCGCACATGGCCCGACCTATCCGCACTCTTTCGCTTGATCCCGTCCAGCTCAGGGACCTCCAGACCATGATCAAAAGACCCAAGGCCCCCCAACGAGAAGTCAGGCGGGCGAGGATCATTCTTGCCCGCTCCGAAGGACACAGTCAGCAGCAGACGGCTGATCTGATTGGTGTCAATCGCCCGGTTGTCGCCAAATGGGAAAGTCGCTTCATAAAGAGCGGACTCCCCGGTTTGGCTGAGGGTCACCGCTCCGGTCGCAAGCCGTCGATTGCCGCCCAAACACGTGCAGAGATCATCACCCAGGCAACATCGCCGCCGCCAGGACGAACCCAATGGTCTTCCCGCACCATGGCCAAAGCCAAAGGTGTCTCCCATAACACAGTGCAACGTCTGTGGCGTGCCAACGACATCAAGCCGCACATCACGCGGACTTTCAAGATCTCCAATGACAAGAAATTTGAAGCGAAGTTCTGGGACGTGATCGGACTGTATCTCAATCCACCTGACCGCTCACTGGTGCTTTGTTGCGACGAAAAGAGCCAATGCCAAGCATTGGAGCGGACCCAACCGGGCCTGCCGCTGGGTCCACACCGGGTGCGGACAGGCACTCATGATTATATTCGTCACGGCACCATCACACTATTCGCCGCCCTAAGCTATCTGGACGGTAAAATATTCCGCCAGACCGCCGAGCACCACACCCATCAGGAATGGCTGGCTTTCATCAAGCACCTCGAAAAGGAAACACCCGTTGGCCTGACCCTCCATCTCATCATCGACAACTACGCCACCCACAAGCACCCGAAAGTAAATAGTTGGATCAAATGGCGCAACCAACGTCATTGCAAACAACACGGAGTGGATCGGATGGTAATGCACTTTACGCCGACATCGTCGTCATGGATGAACCTTGTAGAGCGCTTCTTCCGCGATCTAACTGTCGATTGTGTTCGCGACGGCAGCTTCAGGAGCACTGGCGAATTGGTTGCGTCAATAGAGACCTATCTCGCGCAACGCGATCTCGACCCGAAGCGATACGTTTGGAAAGCCGAAGGGCAGGAAATCCTTAGAAAAATCCAACGTGCCAAGGAATCTCTCGCCAAGGCCAATGAGACTTGATTATGATTAGCTATTTAACGCCCAGCACACTAGCAACTGTGCCTAAAGGGATTGCCAATATGAGATAAAAGAGTTTTGCAGCATTCTTCATACAAATTGTATTGTCGGGCGCTCGGGCGTGCTCGCTTTCATTGTGGGTGATCGATAATTATTCTTTCTAGCGACAGTTTTGTGTCAATGACTTGCCGCGTTAACAAATGTTCAACGAACCCGTCGTTGAACAAAGGGCAAATGCAACCCGGACGGGCACTTCTCCTGGGCGACTGCTCATGAAAGGGTTCTAGTCCTCCATGGTCACCTCAAAGCAGAAAATGCGGAATGAGGGGAAATATCCCGGGTTGAGGGATATTGTTGGATTTCAGGCTAAATCGAGTGGGTCGGGCCGCCGGCTACCGGCCGCTTCATGACGTGGACGCTGGTGTGCCCCATGATTGGCAGTTGATTCGGCTGCGCTGCCGCGCTAACATCGTGGCGCATTGCGGCCTCGGGCCAATATCCCATGAAACTCCTGCCGCTCGTTGTCGCCATTTTACTGCTGTCCTCGGGACGTTCTCCGGCGGCAGAGCCGCAACCGGATCCATCCGTGCTCTCCGGTCTGTTGGAACAATGCACCAGTAATGGCGATCCGGAGATAACCCGGGCTGCCTTGGTTCGTCTAACCGGCAGACAGAGCAATCTCCAGCCGCCGCGGCTCAATCCGCAGCCGGAGTACAGTGGCGCGAATCTCCACAAGATCAAGCAACATCATGCCGACATACTGCGCGCGGCGGGCCTGTTCATCCTCGAACACCCCGCCGCCTTCCCTGCCGGACTGCCGCCGCTGGCAGGGCTTTCGCATCGCGAACGGCTCGGGCCGTTGTTTTCCACCATGGATCCATTTTTGGGCGACCGCGCCCCACTGAAAGTCACCTTCGGCCCGCTGGACCCGCTCATCACCGCCGACTGGCTGGCAGCCGCGAACTGCTGCGGCGCCATTGATTTCATTCACACCGTCCGTGCCTATCGCGGCCAGCTCGGCGACATGCTCATGGAATACCAGCAGGCTGGCGACGAGACCGGAATGATCCGGCTGGGCGAAATGCTCGGCCTGCACCCGGACGTGGATGGAGTCGTCCAACCGGAGCGGTTTGAGTCCCGCACTCTCGCCCTGCTCTTGGCCGGAGCCTTGGGAAATTACCACCGCGACCTGGACACGCTCTATCCGGTGCTGGCGATGGCCGCCGTGTGGGAACGCACCCATCCGGGATTGGGCGGGATGCTGGCCAACTCCCTACGGAGACCTTGTCTGCTGCCGTGGTGCCAGGCGCTCGCACAATTCCATCAGGGACGGCGCGTGGACGCCTTGCGGCAGATAGTCACCCTGCCCACGGTCTATCAAGCCGAGCTATCCGACGCCGCCACGCCTGCCAACACAGCACGGATCCTGCGGAGTTATGCACTGCATCTGCGGGTCAACATCATCGGCCCGCTGTTGGCAGACGCGGCCAGCCCGGACGGGGAATTTCCCGAACTCGCCAGCTGCCTGCCCGTCGAGCGTGTGGGCCAGGTCACCGCTTACCTGCTCCTCTCCGCTCCCCCTGACGAGAACAAGCGGTGGCGTGGGGTCTTGCTGCTCCGGGAGTTGCTGGCCCGCGGGAACTTGCCCGGACCGCAATCCGGCGGCTTG
>CAIVSK010000099.1 GCA_903908495.1 Akkermansiaceae bacterium | reverse complement strand
TCCGGAACGAAGCGCAGGTCGATGACGTAGTTGTTATCGGCGATGCTCGGCTCGATTTCGAGCGTCACACCGGTGTTGCGGGTTTCCCACGCCGAGGGGGTCGCCGGGGTGGCAAAGCCGCCACCGCCGCCGCCGCCGCCGCCCAACAGGTTGCCGCCGTTGTTGTTTTGTTGCGGCAATTGCGGGGGTTCGTATTCGGTGGCGTAGATAAATTCGCGGATGATTTCAATGGTCGCCTTTTGTCCGGGCTTGGCCGTGACCGACGGGGCGGTCATCAGGTCGGTGCCTTTTTTCTGGGCCAGGCCGCGCATGATCAACTGGACCTGACCGCCGGAGAACAGGCCGGTGACGGCTGCAATCCCGGGGGCGACGTTGGTGGTGCCAGCGGTGCGCAACGGGTTGTTGAGGATTGCGTCGATGCTGTTGCGATTGACCGCGCCATCGCCACTGCGAAGGCCGTTGGTCGAAACGTTGCTCGCCGCGCTGACCGGATTGGAGGGAATCCCCGGGATGGAAACGCCGTTGACCGGATTGACGAAGTCGGCACCCGTGCGCTTCATGCCGTCGCCGAGGGTACCACCGCTGCCAAACAAGGTGTTGGAACTCAGGCCGAAGGGAGTCACCAGCCAGTCGAAGCTGAGTTCATCGGTGTTTTCTTGCGTCACTTCCACGAACTTCGTGGTGATCTTGATCTGCTTCGGCTGGGAGATGGCATTGGCATCCACGAACGTCTCGATCTTGTCGAGTTCGGAACTGGTGTTGATGACCAGCAGGCCGCCTGGACTCAGGGTGGCGGAACTGCCCTCGCCAAAGGTGGCGATCTTCTTGAGCAACTCGAGGATCGGCTTGTGGGAGGTGATGCCTTTTTTCTCGGCACCGCCCGCCGCACCGCCAAACGGATCTGGCGCTGCGGCCGCACCGCCTTCATCGCCGGTGTTGGCGGCAAGCGTGTCATAGAAACCCGGTGGCACGCGGAACGTGCGTGTGAACATCTCATTGCCAGTCTCGGTGCGCGGCACCAGGGTGACAGCGAAATCATCCACCTTCGAGCGCAGATTGGTGGCGTCGCAAATGTACTTGAGCGCCTGGCCGAGCGGAATGTTGGTGAGACGCAGCGACTTGATGCGCAGCGAACCGGGGCTGGCACCGCCACCCAAGGCACCGCCGTCGGCAGGAGCCTCGACGCCGGCGTCGCCACCCGCCGCAGCGTTCGGCTTGCGGATCAGGAAGTTCACGCCCTTGCGGGCCGGATCGGTTTCGAGCAGGTCAAGCTCGGCGGCGCGCAAGCGGAGGAAATCGACGGCTTCTTCCACCGTGATGTCATCGAAGGCAATGTTGGGGATGATGATGCGGCGCAGCTTCTCGTTGATGTAGGCGATGCCCGAGCTGACCGACTGGCGACCGGGACCGGCGATGCCACCGACCGGCGTATCGCTTGGGATCGACAACTCCCAGGCCTTGTCGACTTCCATCAACAACTCGGAGCGGGTGTGATCGTAAGCGGCGCGATAGTAGGCGGATTTGGAGGCATTGAGTGCTTCCATGCCACGGCGGGCCGCGGTGTTGAACTCGTCGACGCGGAGCACTTTCTGGTATTCGCGCTTGGCTTCTTCAAACTTGCCGAGGTTGTAGTAACCTTCCGCCGTGTAGAGACTGCGGCGCACCTTGTCGACGTCCTGGGTGTGTTTGTAATCAAGGCCGGGATTGGTACGGATCGGATCATCCAGGTATCCGAGTTCGCGCTTGGCGGCCGCATTTTCAGGGTCCGCTTCCAGCACATCGTTGAGCAACTCACGGGCATCCTCGTAGGTGCCCTTGCCGCCTTTGGACGGATCATTGCCACCCTGGCGGCGGAATTGTTGGGCCAGCGCCACACTCGCGTCGGCAAGGTGCGAGGTGACCGTAGCGCGGCGGTCGGCAAGCATCGGTGCATCCGGCAGCTTGTTGCGCGCTTCGGTGAACTTATCGACCGCTTTCTGAAAGTCCCGCTTTTCATAGGCCTTGCGGCCATCAGCCAGCAATTGGTCCGCTTCGCTCACCGCTTGTTGGCGGCGGATCATCTCACGCTCGGCAAGTGCGCTGAGGTGGGGAGAACCCGCAACTTCCCCGGCCTTGGCGACGGTGACGATGGCTGGCATGGCGGTTGCCACTGTCATCAATGCGATGGCAGTGCGACTGGATCGATACATTGGCGATTTTTGCATGATTGGCTGGAGTTTTCTGACGATGTTTGGGGTGTTTGAAAAGGGATTTCTCAAAAAAATCAAGGGCTCGTTTCGGGGAAGGAACCTTTGTGAATGGTCACGGTCTTCTTGGCACCGGTGGCGGCGTCGGTATACTCGACTTCGGCGTCGTCCGGAGTGACTTTCTTCAGCAGATAATTCTTCTTGGCGCTGTCAAAAGGCAGGCCGAAACTGGTGTTCTCCTTGATCGTCTCACTCTTGCCTTCGTAGCCGATGGCCTCCAAGGTCAGCTCGGCACTGCGATCATATTTGGAGAACTTCTGCGCGTTGCCTTCGACAAACTGCGGAATCTCGTAAACCGTGCCCTTTTTGTTGTCGATTTGGTCTTCAATCTTGGCATAGATGACTTCCGTGTTGGTGTGGGTGGCCGCGTTCATTTCCATGCGCTTCTCCAAGCCCAGGTATTTGAAGCGGTTCTTCATCACGCCATCGGTGAAGAACAACTCGCCGGGCTTGACCGTGAGGCCGGTCTTGCTGCGGTTCTTGCCACCTTGGTTGTCGCCGTACTGGAAGGTGAAGTTGTCGCCATCCGGAAACACCGGCCGCACGAACCAGTTGAGACTGTCATCCTTCTCATACTTCAACTTGTTGATGAGCGGAGGATGCGATTTGGGATCCTTCGGATCGGTCTTGCCCAGGAATTCTTCCAAATTGGTGTAGCCATCGTCATCGGCATCGCGGCTCGGCGAGTCGGCGAAGCCGGGATCCAGACCATTCTGAATCCACCAGATGTTAGGAATGGGCGGATGAATCGGCGCGCCCCTCCACAGATCCACGGCCTTGGCCGGTTCACTGCGTGCGATGAACAGGGCAATGCCGGTGAACAAATCCACCGGGCGGTCCTCCACCTTGGCTTGGGCCAAACTGCGGCTCAAACCGAGCGAGGCAACGGCCTTGGGGACCAGGTCGGCGCTGGGAACCGCAGGGTTGTTATTGCCGGTGCCAGCAGTGCTAACGTTGAAATCCTCGGTGACGCTGCCGACCTTGGACCAACCCAAGAGGACAAAGGCGAGGGCGGCGACGGCGGCACCGCCAACGGCGGCTTTTTCGTAATTCTGGGAGAACCAGGACATGGTGGGATGTGAGGCTGGTATCAGGGTTTCGATTTGGGCACTTCAGGCAGCGCTTTGATTGGGAAAAACTCCAGCACATCAATGTGGAGAAACACCTCAAGTTCTTCGCTGCCGAGAACCCGGTTGAGAATGCGACTGGAATCGGAGGCGGCGGTGGCAGCCGTTGCAGCAGCGGGCGCGGCAACAGGCTTCGGCGCGACTGGCTTCGGGGCAGCGGGCTTTGGTGCCACGGCAGCCGGTCGGGCGGGCACTGCGCCTGGGATGGCGAGCTTGGCCGGGGTGGCACCGGTTGGTTTGGCGCCGGCCGGCTTGGCGGCGGGTGCTGGAGTTGGCTCCGGTGCGGCCGGTTCATCCGAGGGAATGACAAAACCGCCGGCACCGCCGAAGGGATCGGCGCTAGGTTTGGCGGCCCCGGGTGCAGCTGGCGGGGCCTCGAACCTGGCGTCCTTCACGTTGGGGGCAACTTGTTTTTCGTTCGTGATGCGCATGGTGCGCACCACGAAGAAGTAGTTAGGTGAATTGACGATGGTGGAAAGGAACTCGCGAACTGAGCGCTCGGATCCCTTGAATGTGACCTCCATGGGAAACGAGCGGGTGGCGTCGTTAGGGCCTGCTTGGAACTTCTCGCCGTCTTCCTCGGGGAATTTCGGCCGGTAGAGGTTCTGGAGTTGGGATGGGGCGGCCTTGGCCAACGCGATCATCAATTCCTTGGTGGCGCCGAGTTGGTAATCGAGCAGGCCGGTAGCGTCCTCGCGGGCGAGTCCGGCGGTGTACGGTTCGAAGCCGAGGAAAAACCCATCGGGGAGCTTGGTGGAGGTTTTTTCAAACGCCTTGGTGGCCTCCTCATTAGCGGTCTTGGCGTGATCCGCAAAACTTTGTGGCGCGATATTCTTGAGGTCCTTCGGGCGGAACTTGTCGAAGGCGGTCGCCATGGCGGTGATTGCCGTCCGGTACTCGTTGAGCGCCTTGGCCTTGCCTTGGCGGTTGCTCACACTCGGATAGAGCGGGATTTCTTCAAAGGTTTTCACCTCTTCCGCAGCCCCCAGGTAGGTTTCCAACGCCTTTGAGTAGCGTCCGTGAAAGTTGATTCCGACGTAGAACAGCACGAGGGCACCAAGCAGGGTGGCACCTCCGAGCATCGCGGCAAATTTATTATCCTTGATCCAACTCATATATGCGGGTGGCGGGAAAGCGCTTGGGGTTTACTTGATGCGAACCTCGCGGGCGAGGGGCAGGGTGATCTCGAACGAAAAGGCAAGATCACCACCTTCCGTCGAGGGCATTTTGATTTTGAGGATTTGTTCGTCTTTGAGCTGCACCGGTTTGCCATCCCGGCCGGTGACCGTGAAGGTGAACGATCCGGGCTTGTCGCGCAAGCGCTTGAGCAATTTGGAGACCACGTTCTGGCTATCGGGGTTTTCCCGCCAGAATCCGTGAATGCGCACGGCGTTGGCGACTCCGACGCTGGGCGGCGGGGCTTGGTTCCTGCCCTTGACCGTGTCGGGTTGCTCGCTGCGCTGGGCCTCGGCGAAACCGCTGGCACCATAGGTGGCGGCGAAGAAATCTGCTTTGACCACGGGGTTGCCGTTGACGGCCGGTGGCTTGGGATCGGGCTCAAGCGCGTTGAAATCTTTAAGTGGTTCCAGATCGGTGATCCACACCGCGTCGCTGGCAAGCGCGCCACCGAGCTCGGAGAGCAGGTCGAGCCAGAACGCGTGATCCGACTCCGCAGAGGTAAAATCGCTCGCCACAGCCTGCAAGGCGGCTTGGGTTTTGAGCAGCGCGCTGACGTCTGCCGCCAGCGGCGCAAGTGTGTCGCGGCTCTCCGTCATGGTCCGCGTCTTGTCCTGCGCCTTGCCCGACGCCGTCATCTGCAGGCCCGACCAAGTCGCCACGCCGGCAAGCAACACCGCCGCCGCGCCAATCAGCAAGGGCTTGCGGCGGTCCGCCGCACGGATTTGTTCCACCACGGCAGGAACCAGGTCAATGTTGATGGCGGACTTGCCGATGCCGCGCAGGCCCAGCCCGACCAACTCACCCATCAGGTGCGCCTCGCGTTGAAGCACTGCGGTGGCCACGCCCTTGCCTACGGCGATATTTTTGAGGGGATTGAAAAATTCGATCGGCAGATTGAGTTTTTCTTCAAAGAACTCGAGGGTGTAGGGCAGATTCGCCCCCCCCCCGCAGAGAAAGATCCGTTTCGGCGCGTTGCCGCCATGCTGGCTGCGATAGTAGTTGGTGGTGCGCGCGATTTCCGAGGGCAAACGGGTCAGCGCGTTGCGGATGACCATTGCCAGCGCCGCCACCGACTCATCGAGTTGTTCGGTGTGGCCGCCGCCCAGGGCGACTAAGCCATGGGCGATTTTCTGGTGTTCGGCCTCGAGGAACGAGACCGAGTATTCCTTGGCGATGGCCGAGGTGACGGCGGCACCGCCGACCGGGATGCTGCGGGTGAAAAAGCGCTTGCCCTCGATGTAGAGGAGGTTGCTGGTCTTGGCACCGATGTCGATGACCAGCACCGGCTCCTGCGGTTGGCCGTATGAGGCCAGGAACGAGTTGAACAGGGCCATCGGAGCCACATCCACCTCGGCGGTCGACAGCCCACATTCGTTGACCGCCGCGTTGATCTCGTCAAGCGCCTCGCCTTTGATGGCGACGATGACCACTTCCTTCTCGGCCGCCCCCTCGATCATCTCATAGTCCCAGACCACCTCGTTGATCGGGAAGGGGACGTGCTGCTGAGCTTCAAACGCCACCAATTGCTCGATGTTGTCATCCTGCAGGGGTGGCAGCTTCACGAAGCGGGTGAACACGGCCTGGCCAGAGATGGCGTAGCGCACCTTGGCGCGGCCGACTTTAAGGCGTTGGGCCAAGTCCGCCACCGCCACCCGCGTTTGGCCGATGCGCGAGCTCTCCAGCGCGGGATCGGCGACGATGGTTTCGGAGGCATACGACTTGAGCATCAAACCGCCGTTTTTCGCCGTTTCGAAAACAGCCATCCCGATGCGTTGGGATCCGATATTGAGTGCGACGGTCGTCAGTGTGTCAGCCATGGTGCGGAGCGATAAAAAGAGATGCGGCGGATGCGAGGCAACAATAAAATATCTAAAATACAGAACGACAATCTCAGGGACTCGTTTTGGCTTTGATTTCCGGGTAGCGATCCCACCAGAAAGCCGCGAAGGGAGTCTCCATTTTGTTGAGCAACGGCACCGCGGTGCTGTCGGCAATCTTGTCCGAGGTGGCAGCCCACCATTTGTCTTTGCCAGCCTTGTCGGTGGCGTCGACAATGATTTTGCCATCCACGATGACTTCAAACCCGATGTACTTGACCGCGCGCTTGCCGCTGCGTTCAAAACCGGTCAAGCGCCGGATCGAGGCGGGGGAGAGGTAAACCGAAACAAACACATCCTCCTTGAGCGGCACATTGACGTACTCGATTTCCTTGGTCAGCTTCAGATAGGTATTCGGCTTGTCGGGATTTTCCACGGCCACATACCATTTGACGGTAAGCTTGTCGCAGGTCTTGTTCTTGGGCTCGGGTGCCATCTCGACCTTGATTTTGGCTTCCACTTCGAGCCAATCCTTGGCCTTGAAGCCCCCCTTGGACTTCACTCCGGAGGGTTCCGGCGACATGACGTCTTCGGACTTGGGCTTATCCGTCACGTCCACTTTGATGGCTGCCAAAGCAGCACAGGGTGAAAGCAAAACAGCGGCGGCGGTGAGGGCGAGAAACGCGGATTGACGAATTTTGGGATTCATTGGGCTCGAATTTCCTGAACAATATTCAGCCAGATACCGGGTTGACCAGCCAAAAGGTCAATTGCCGGAAGAATTTTCAAAGAAGTAAATACACGGATGTCCGTTGGGTTGTCGCTAGCGATTGACG
>CAIVSK010000098.1 GCA_903908495.1 Akkermansiaceae bacterium | reverse complement strand
CACCCCCACAGAAGAATAAAAACGCTCCCGAGTCCGCACTCGGCTCAAACCGGCGGCAGAATATCGCAGAATCAGCCAGCGTGGAGTGCTAAGCGCCACTTATGGCGCGATATTATTATCAAATCAATGTGTCATTAGTGGCGTTTAAATTTGCCATTTGTCCATAATACGCCACATTAGGCTCCTGTGAAGATTGGATCCCATATCACCGACGAGACTCTTCTCAAACTGATTGGCGAGCGTCTGGCCCGGCTGCGCCTGACGCAGAACCTGACGCAGCAGCAAGTGGCGGAGCAGGCGGGCCTCGGCTTGCGGACCGTGCAGCGACTGGAATTGGGTGCGGCGGCGACGCAGCTTTCGGGCTTTGCGCGGGTCTGCCGCGTGCTCGGTTTGCTGGAGCGGTTTGAGACGCTCATCCCGGAAGAAGCGGCCAGTCCGATGGAGCAATTGAAGCGGCAAGGCCGGAAACGCCAGCGCGCCACGGGCAAGAAAGCGGCAGGGAAACCCAAAAATTGGACGTGGGGTGACCCGCAATGATCGCGAGGGTCCAGCTCTGGGGGCGCACGATCGGCGCGGTGTCGCACGACGAAGGGCACGAGGTGGCGGCTTTTCAATACAACCCGGAATTTGCGCACAGCGGTATCGAGTTGTCACCGCTGACGATGCCGTTGAGCGAGCGGGTGTATGAGTTTCCCGCGCTGGCGCGGAACACGTTTCACGGGTTGCCTGGGCTGCTGGCGGATTCATTGCCGGACAAATTCGGCAATGCCCTCATCGACGCGTGGCTGGCGACGCAGGGCCGGACACCGGAGAGTTTCAACGCGGTCGAGCGTCTTTGTTACACAGGCGCGCGCGGAATGGGCGCACTGGAATTCGCGCCGGTGCTGGGACCCAGACCGCGCACGGCGACGAAGATTGAGATCGACGCGCTGGTGCGCCTGGCGGGCGAGGTGCTGACGCATCGCGGCGATTTGCAGGGACACTTCCACGCGGCCGGTAAGGAGAAGGCGCTGCGTGACATCCTGCGTGTGGGCACCTCCGCCGGCGGGGCGCGGGCCAAAGCTGTGATCGCATGGAACCGGGTGACGAACGAGGTGTGCTCCGGGCAGATCGCGGCGGGTGACGGGTTCGATTACTGGCTGTTGAAGTTCGACGGCGTATCGGGCAACAAGGATAAGGAACTGGAAGACCCAAGGGGCTACGGCACCATCGAATATGCCTATCATCTCATGGCGAAAGCGGCGGGTGTCACGATGAGCGAATGCCGCTTGCTGGAGGAAAACGGCAGACGGCATTTCATGACGCGGCGATTCGACCGACTGGCGGGCGGAGAGAAGCTCCACATGCAGTCGCTCTGCGGGCTGGCGCACTACGATTTCAATCAAGCCGGGGCATATTCCTACGAGCAGGCGTTGCTGGCGATCCGCCAACTCGGGCTGCCGATGGCGGCGGTGGAGGAGCAGTTCCGGCGGATGGCATTCAACATCGTCGCCCGGAATCAGGACGACCACGTGAAGAACATCGCCTTCCTGATGAACAAGCAGGGCGAGTGGTCGCTCGCCCCGGCGTTTGACGTGACTTACAGCTACAACCCGACCGGCTCGTGGACAGCGACGCATCAGATGACGCTGCAGGGACGTCGGGACGGCTTCACGATGGAGGACTTCGGGGCGTGCGCGAAGGCGGCGCTGATGAAGCGGGGGCGCGCCGCGACCATTGTCGGGGAGGTACAGGCGGCCGTGAAACGCTGGCCGGAGTTCGCCGCCGAGGCGCACCTCGCCGATGAATGGCGCGACAAAATCCAAAAGACGCAGCGGCTGACTTTTTCCGGGAAAATGCCCCTCAATTAGTTACCGGTTGTCACCCCGTAAAGCTCCGCGAGGTCGGAGTCGAGGATAACCTTCTCATGGCGGAGATAGCCCATCATCTGAGCGAGGTGGGTGTCGGTAAATTCAGTGACGACCTTGGGATCGACAACCACCAGCCCATCTACTAGCAGGTCCGGCACTAACGCATCCACGAGGATACCGTCATAGAACACGTCGAATCGCCGCTGTTGGTCGATGGTGTGTCTTTGTTTCTTCAGTTCGATGACAAGCGCGTTCTCATACGCCTTTTCACTGAGGCCTGGTTTAAGCGTGTTCAGCACCTTCATTGCCGCGCCCACTATGGAATGGGATAACTCTGGATAGATAACATCCTGTCTTCTCATTCGGTCATACGAGGCGCAACCTTGTATGCATTTATCGTCATTCGTGTTCATTGGTTCGGATAGTTCAGATTTCAAAAAAATCACCTCAGAATTAAACCACGAATCACACGAATTCTCACGAATAAGAAACGCTTTGCTTAGTGACCGTCTTCATTCGTCTTCATTCGTGGCATTCGTGGTAAAAACTCCAAGAGTGTGCTCAGGAAAACAGCTTGCGGTCCAGCGAGCGATACTGAATGGCTTCCAGGATGTCCTGCGGGCGGATGTTGATGGAGCCAGCCAGATCCGCCAGGGTGCGGGCCACCTTGTGGATGCGGTCGTGGGCGCGGGCCGAAAAACTCATCTCTTCCATCGCCTGCTCGAGATAGCCGGTGGCTTCCGCATCGAGTTGGCAATGCTGGCGGACTTGCCGCGAGGTCATCGCCGAGTTGGTGGAATGGCCGGACTTGCGGAAGCGCTCGTGCTGAATTCCGCGCGCGGCGATCACCCGCGCACGGATGACCACGGACGCCTCGCCGATGTTGGTGTTAGATGAGAGTTCGCGAAAGTCCACCAGAGGGACCTCCACGTGCAGGTCGATCCGATCTAACAGCGGACCCGAGATCCGCTGGCGGTAGTTCTCTATCTGGCGGGGCGAGCAGCGGCAGCTGCGTTTCGGATCTCCGTAGTAGCCACAGGGGCAAGGGTTCATCGCGGCGACTAACATGAAGCGCGACGGGAACGTCAGGGAGCCCGCGGCGCGGGAAATCGTCACGCAGCCATCCTCGGACGGTTGGTGGTTTTCAACACTTCGTTTGCCTCGTTGCATGGGTCAGTATTCCGTGGCGAAAAGTACGGTGGTCATCGAGCGGTCTGCCTCCGTGATTACGTAGATTTTCCGGTCCCCAGTCAAGTGGTAGGCACTGAAGATCTGGGTTCCGTGACCAAGTGCGTCCTCGTTTGCCTGCTTGTCGCCGGCATCAAGGTCGCCCCAGTCGCCGCAGTGGTGGCGCCGCATGTAGGAGGCAAGGTCGATGTCATTGCGGGTTGCCCAGGCGGTGACGGCGGCGGTGGCGTAGGTGCTGCCGAGTTGAAAACGGGGTTGCATCAGGTGTATGCCCATGGTGGTTTGAGATTATGAAATGAGGCCGGCTTCTTTGAAGGAAAAGTACGGTTGGCGCCCTGGCGATGCTTCACCGATGATCACATGGTCGATCAT
>CAIVSK010000097.1 GCA_903908495.1 Akkermansiaceae bacterium | reverse complement strand
GGCTTACACCTCATATTTGCCCACCGCCACCACCTCGGTGACGGTCACGCCGACGGCCACCGACGCCAGCGCCTCGGTCACGGTCAACGGCACGCCGGTGGTCCCGGGCAACGCCAGCAGCCCGGTGAGCCTGGTTGCAGGCACCAACACGATCAGCGTGAGGGTCACCGCCCTTGACGGAACCTTCACCATTTATCCTCTAACCGTCATCCGGCAGGTGCCGGTCAATTTCACCTTTTCCACCGCCACCGGCATTGCCGTCACTGCTGCCAGCTACACGGCGGCGGGCAACACGGCAAATCTAACACTCAACTTCGCGCCACCGCCGGGAACCAACCTCATGGTGGTGAATAACACCGGTAGCGCCCCGGTTCAGGGGGTTTTCGACAACCTGGCGCAGGGTCAGCGGGTCGAGCTCACCTACAACGCAATCACCTATGCCTTTGTGGCCAATTACACGGGTGGCACAGGCAATGATCTGGTGTTGCAATGGGCCAACACCCGCTTGTTCGCCTGGGGCAACAATGGCTACGGCGGCCAACTCGGCAACAACAGCAGCATCGATAGCCTCGTCGCGGTTCCCGTGATTGCAAGCGGCGTGCTCGCCGGCAAAACGGTCGTCGCCGTCGCCAGCGGGGCCTACCACAACCTGGCGTTGTGCGCTGACGGGAGCTTGGCCGCCTGGGGCCACAACAATTATGGCCAGTTGGGAAACAGTACCTCGAATTCTCAGGCGGTGCCGGTTGCGGTAATGCAAACGGGCGTCTTGGCCGGCAAGCGGGTGAGTGCCATCGCGGCCGGCGGCTCCCGCAGCGTCGCGTTGTGCGACGACGGAACCATTGCCGACTGGGGCCAAGGGTATTATGGCCAGTTGGGCAACGGCGACACCAGCCAGCAAACCGCGCCGGTGCTGGTCAACCGCAGCGGCGTGCTCGCCGGCAAGACCGCTATGGCCGTCGCCGCCGGTGGCTCTCACAATCTCGCGCTGTGCTCGGATGGCACTCTGGTCGCTTGGGGTAGCAATTCCTCTGGTCAGTTGGGCGACGGCACCGCCACCGATAGCAGCGTCCCGCTGTTGGTGAATCGGACCGGCGTGCTGGCGGGCAAGACCGTGACAACCATCGCCACCGGTGGCTCTCACAGTCTCGCGCTGTGCTCGGATGGAACCTTGGCCGCCTGGGGCTCCAACAGCTATGGCCAACTGGGTGACGGCAGCAGCGCCAACCAGAGCCTGCCGGTGGCGGTGGTCAGGACGGGCGTGCTGTCCGGCAAGACCATCACCTGCATTGCCTGCGGGGATGCGTTCTCCCTGGTCCTGTGCTCGGATGGCACCCTGGCCGCCTGGGGCAGCAATTGGAATGGCCAACTGGGCACCGGCACCATCCTCAGTTCGTCGCTGCCGGTGTTGGTCACCCGCTCCGGTGTTCTATCCGGTAAAACCGTGGTGGCGGTCTCCGCCGCGAATGCACAGGGCTTGGCACTGTGTTCCGACGGGAATCTGGCCGCCTGGGGCTATAACAGCAACGGCCAGTTGGGCAATGCCACCGCCACCGACAGCAGTCTGCCGGTATGGGTTAGTAAGAGCCCGCTGGCAACTGGCGAGAATTTCACCGCAGCGTCTGGCGGAACCTATCACAGTCTGGCGCTGGTCGCCTCGCCGCCGCCGCCACGGGTCACGACGCTGGCGGCCACGGGCGTCATGGACACGGGAGCCACCCTTCAGGGCAGCGTCAACGCCCAAGGCGGCAGCGTTCCCGTCTCCTTCCAATTCGGCCTGACCAGCGCCTATGGCACGACCCTGGCCGCGACCCCCGCCAATGTGACCGGGTCCACCCCCGCGCCGGTCGCTGCGAGCGTCAGCGGGCTGCTCTCCGGCACCACCTATCATTACCGGGTGGTGGCCACCAGCGCGGGCCGCACGGTGACCGGGGCGGACCAGACCTTCACCACGACCACCCTCGCCACGCTGGCCAGCCTGGGATCCAGCAGTGGCACGCTCAATCCCGCATTTGCAAGCGTCACCACCAGCTACTTCGCCACCGTGCCGTTTGCCACCACCAGCCTCACGTTAACGCCCGCCTGCGACAACCCCGCCGCCATCATTCAGGTCAATGGCGCGACCGTGACCTCCGGCGCAGCCAGTGGTCCGATCGCTCTCGCGGTGGGCAATAATCCGGTGAACACGGTGGTCAGCACCGGTTCTAACATAAAAACATATACCCTGACAATGATTCGCCTGCCCCAGGCGTTCAGCTTCAAGTCCGCCACCGACGTGCCGGTGACGGCGGCGGATTTTGCGGCGAGCGGAGCCGCGCCGGGCATTGCTCTGACCTTTGCGCCCGCGCCGGGCACCAACCTGACGGTGGTGAACAACACCGGACGGAATCCGATTCAGGGTAGTTTTGCCAATCTGGCGCAGGGGCAGGTTGTCAACTTTACCATCAATGGGGTGACCTATCCGTTCGTGGTCAATTACTTCGGCGGGACGGGCAACGATCTGGTGTTGCAATGGGCGAACACCCGGCTGCTGGCATGGGGTACGGTTTATGATGATTACACCTCGGTGATCGCCGGACAGATCAACAGCCTGGTGCCGGTGCCGGTGGAGATGAGCGGAACGCTCTCCGGAAAACCCATCCTCTCCGTGGCCACAGGCAGATCCCATAATTTGGCGCTCTTCTCGGATGGCTCTGTCGCGTCGTGGGGCTACAACTCCTATGGCCAGTTGGGGACCACCGGCGGTGGGAACGCCCCGCAAATGGTGGATCCGCCGGGAGCGCTGACCGGCAAAACCGTCGTGCGCCTCGCCGCCGGCTATGACCACAGTCTCGCCTTGTGCTCGGATGGGACACTGGCGGCTTGGGGGAGTAACAGGTACGGGCAACTCGGCAACAACGGTAAGGCGTCCGGGATCGTGCCCACGCCGGTGGATCTAACCGGAGTGCTGGCCGGCAAGACCATCACCATGATTGTCGCCAGCGTCCATTCCAGCATGGCGCTTTGTGCGGATGGCACCATTGCCAGTTGGGGATACAACGCATACTGCCAATTGGGCGACAACAGCTCGGTTGATCGCAACGCGCCGGTGTTAGTCGATCGGAGCGGCGTGCTGGCTGGCAAGACGGTCACTGCCATCGCGTGCGGCGGGTCTCACGGGGTGGCGTTGTGCTCGGATGGCACCGTGGCAAGCTGGGGACGAAACGAGTTCGGTCAGTTAGGCAACAACACCAATACCGCCAGCGCCGTGCCGGTATTGGCCACCCAAACCGGAGTGCTGGCCGGCAAGACAATTACGGCGATCACCGCCGGCTATGGCTACACCACTTGTCTGTGCGCGGACGGCACCCTTGTTGCCTGGGGGAATAACGACTCCGGTCGATTGGGCAACAACAGCACGACCAACAGCAGCGTGCCGGTGCTGGTAACCCAAACGGGTGTGCTTGCTGGCAAAAGGGTCACCGCGGTCGCTGCTGGCGCAATAGGTTCCCGCACGGTCGCGTGCTGCGCGGATGGGACCGTTGCCGCCTGGGGCACCGGTTCGTTGGGTAACAATACCTCTGCTAACAGTTCCGTGCCGGTGTTGGTGGACTTGACCGGATTGCGGACGGGCGAACGCACGGTGGCAGTGGACTCTGAGGGCCACGCCTTGCTCCTGGTCGCATCCCCACCCCCACCCGTGGTCACGACGCTGGCCGCCACCGCCATCAGCGACACCAGTGCCACCTTTAACGGCAGTGTGAATGCCCAGGGGGCCGCCACCGCCACGTCATTTGAATATGGCCTGACATCCTCCTACGGGTCGAGCATTGTCGCATCGCCCGCGTCCGTGGGCGGCAGCACCGCCACGGCGGTCAGTGGCATGCTGAGCGGACTGCCCCCCGGCACCACCTATCATTACCGGGTGGTGACCATGAACGCATTGGGCACGGTGAGAGGGGCGGATCTGTCGTTTGCCACCACCACCCTCGCCACCCTGGCGGACCTCAGCTTGAGCGATGGCGGGCTGAGTCCGGCATTCGCCAGCACCATCACCGCGTATTCCATCACCGTGCCCGCCACCACAACTTCCCTCACGCTGACACCGGTGGTGACCACGCCGGGCGCGACGGTCAAAATCGCCGGCAGCCCAGTGGCGTCCGGGGCCGCCAGCGCGGCACTCGCTCTAACTTCCGGCAACAACCCGTTTGACGTCGTCGTCACCTCCGCCGACGGCACTACCGCCATGACCTACACTGTGACGGTGACCCGCCTGCCCGAGTTGTTTGCTTTCAGCGCTGTTAGCGACGTGCCCCTGACGGTCGGCAATCTGGTGGTCACCGGCAGTCCGGCGGCATTTGCCTTGAACTTCGCCCCGGCCCCGGGCACGCGCCTGACCGTGGTGAACAACACCGGACGGAATCCGATCCAGGGTAGCTTCTCCAATCTGGCACAGGGCCAGGCCGTGAACCTAACGTACGGCGGGGTGGCCTATCGGTTTTTTGCGAATTACTTCGGCGGTTCTGGCAACGATCTGGTGCTGGAGTGGGCCACTACCCGGTTGATGGGCTGGGGTGACAACAGCAACGGCCTGTTGGGTGACGACACCACCACCGCCAGCACGACGCCCATCCCGGTGAACCAGTCGGGCGTTTTGGCCGGTAAAACGCTCGTCGCCATGGCGTGCCGGAGCACTCACGGGATGGCCCTGTGCTCGGATGGCACGCTGGCCGCATGGGGAACTAACACGGATGGTCGCTTGGGCAACGGAACCACCACGAGCAGCAACCTGCCGACGTCCGTGGACCGCAGTGGCGTGCTTGTCGGCAAGACGGTGATCCTGATCGCCGCAGGTGCCAGCCACAGCCTCGCCCTGTGTGATGATGGCACGGTTGCCGCTTGGGGGAGCAACAACTGCGGTCAGTTGGGCAATGGCACCACGACGGATTCCAACGTGCCCGTGCTGACTGACCTTTCCGGTGTCTTGGCAGGCAAACGGGTGGTGAGCGTGGCCGCTGACAACCGCTTCAGCTTCGCGTTGTGCGCCGACGGCACCCTGGCTGCCTGGGGTTACAACGGCAACGGTCAACTGGGCAATGGATCATCCGTCAACACTTCGGTCCCGGTGCGGGTTGATCAGGCCGGCGTGCTCGCCGGTAGGATGATCATCCAGATCGCGCTCGGCAGTTCCCATTGCCTCGCCCTGTGCGATGACGGCACGTTGGCCGCGTGGGGAAACAACTACTACGGCGCGCTTGGCGATGGCAGCACCAGCTCAAGTGCCCGGCCAGTGCTTGTCAGCCGGACCGGGGTTCTCGCCGGCAAGACGGTGACCCGCATCGCATCCGGTTCCTACCATTGCCTGGCGCTGTGCTCGGACGGCACCCCGGTCGCATGGGGATACAACAGCACCGGCGAACTCGGTGACGATAGCACCACCAACCGATCCGCTCCTGCCGCAGTGGTTCAAACCGGCGCGCTGGCGGGCAAAACGGTGGTGGCCATCAGTGGCGGCGATTCGCATTCGTTCTTCCTCTGCGCCGATGGCACGCTTGCCGCATGCGGCAACAACAGCAGTGCCAGGTTGGGTGACGGCACTTCGCTCGACCGCAAGGCTCCGGTGGTGGCGAGCGCCGTCACCCTTGGCACCGGAGAACGGATTCTCACCGTCGTCGCCGCAGTCTCCACCTCCCACCTGGTCATTGCCTCGCCCCTGCCGCCCATGGCCACCACCTTGGCGGCGAGCGCCATCCTCGATACCGGTGCCACCGTCCAGGGCCGCGTCAACGCCCAGGGCCCCATCACAACAGTGGCGTTCGAGTACGGTCTAACCACCGCCTACGGTGGCACCCTCGCCGCCACTCCCGCCACGGCCAGCGGCACCGACGCCACGGCCGCCAGCGCTGCGCTCGGTGCCTTGCAGCCAGGCCTCACCTATCATTTCCGGCTCGTCGCCACCGGTCCCGGTGGCGTGGTGCGCGGCGCGGATCGGACGTTCACCACCACCACGTTCGCGGCGTTGTCCGGTCTAACGGCAAGCAGCGGCGCGCTGTCCCCTGCCTTTGGTCCTGCACTAG
The DNA here is from genome assembly GCA_903908495.1 of Akkermansiaceae bacterium. Taxonomy (GTDB): domain Bacteria; phylum Verrucomicrobiota; class Verrucomicrobiia; order Verrucomicrobiales; family Akkermansiaceae; genus Luteolibacter. Next base: position 6,053 of record CAIVSK010000097.1, on the reverse strand, counting down.
TCAACTACACACTCACCGTCCCGGCCACCGTGACAAGCATCGCCCTGACCCCGGTGGTGGCGAGCTTAGGGGCACGCGTCAGCGTCGGCGGCGTGCCCGTCGGGTCTGGCACGGCCAGCGCTGCGCTCGGCCTATCGGTCGGTGCCAACCGGATCGAGCTTTCCGTCAGGGCGGCGGATGGTGGCAATGCCATGAGCTATGTTGTGACGGTGTTGCGCTTGCCGGCGTCCCTGGCATTTGCTGCGGCATCCGATGTGCCGCTGACGCTTGATACTTTGGTGACTGGAGGACAGTCGGTGGCGTTTGCCCTGAACTATGCGCCCGCGGCGGGCACCGTTCTAACGGTTGTTAACAACACCGGCCGGCAGCCGATCCGGGGCACCTTCGCCAATCTGGCGCAATGGCAGGCGGTCAACCTGACCTACAATGGTGTGATTTATCCGTTCGTTGCCAACTATTTTGGCGGAACCGGCAACGATCTGGTGCTGCAATGGGCCAATACCCGCTTGATGGCGTGGGGTTACAATGCCAATGGCGAGTTGGGCAACGGCAGCACCACCTCAAGTGCAATTCCCGTCCCGGTGACAATGACCGGTGTGCTGGCGGGCCAGACCCCGGTTGGCTTGGTCTGCGGCTCGACCCTGTGCGCCGACGGCACCGTCGCGGCATGGGGATATAACGGCTCGGGCACTGTGGGCGACGGCACTAACTTAGTCCGGACCGCGCCGGTGTGGGTGGACCGGAGCGGAGTGCTGGCCGGCAAGACCGTAGTCGCTATCGCCTCCGGGGGCAGCCATGAGTTGGCGCTGTGCGCGGACGGGACGCTGGCAAGCTGGGGGTCTAACGGCGAAGGCCAGTTGGGCAACGGCGGCAGCACGGATAGCAATGTGCCCGTGCGGGTGGATTCAACCGGTGCCTTGGCCGGCAAGACCGTCACGGCGATTGCCGCCGGGACTGGCGATAACCTCGCCTTATGCTCGGACGGAACTTTGGTGGCGTGGGGCTACAATGCCTCCGGTCAGTTGGGCGACGGCTCCACAGTCAACCGCAGCGTCCCGGTGGCGGTGAACCAAAGCGGCGTGCTGGCCGGCAAACAGGTCAGCCAGATCGCGTGCGACTCGACCCACTGCATGGTCTTGTGCGCTGACGGCAGCGTGGTGGAATGGGGTTCCAACAGCTATGGCGAATTGGGTAACAACGGCAGCATCAACAGCAGCGTTCCAGTGTTGGCGAATCTAACGGGTGTGCTGGCCGGCAGGAAGGTCGCCGCGCTGGCTTGTGGCTCGAATTGCAGTCTCGTGTTGTGCGCCGACGGCACCTTGGCCGCATGGGGATACAATGGCTCCGGCCAACTCGGTAACGGGGGCAGCACCGATAGCAAAGTGCCGGTGCTCGTCACTCAAACCGGCGTGCTGGCCGGTAAAACGGTGGTCGCCATCAACGCCGGTACCCGCAACTCCTGCTGGGCCCGTTGCTCGGACGGCACCCTTGCCGGGTGGGGCTTCAATAATTACAACGAACTGGGCAATAATTCCACCACCTCCAGCAATGTGCCGGTGCTGGTGGATACCAGCGGTCTAGCAAGCGGTGAGCGCTTCATGGCCTCGACCTGCGGATCCAACACCGGCTACGCCATGGTGGCCCGGCCGCCGGCACCCCGCGCGTGGCCGGTGGCGGCGACGGAGGTGATGGATGCCGGAGCCAACTTGCACGGCAATGTGAGCGCCCAAGGCCTCAATGCAAACGTGGCCTTCGAGTACGGTCTGACAACTTCCTACGGCGTCACGTTGGCAGCCACGCCGGCATCGGTGAGCGGCGGCACCGTCACTGCGGTGAGCGCAGCGGCCAGCGGTCTGCTTGCCGGCACCACCTATCATTATCGGGTAATCGCCACTGGCGGGGGCGGCAAGGCCGTGAGCGATGACCTGACTTTCACGACGAGCGCCTTGGCGACGCTGTCCGGTCTAACACTGAACCATGGCGCGCTGACTCCGGCGTTCACCAGTGCCATCACCGGCTATCTGGCTGCCGTGCCGTCCGATGTTGATGTCATCAGGGTCACTCCGGTGGTGGCCGGGCCGGCGGCGACGGTGAAAATCAACGGCGTTTCCGTGGCCTCCGGCGCGGCCAGTGGTCCGCTCCCCTTGCAGCCGGGGGAAAACACGCTTTTGATTGGCGTGGACGCGGGCGATGGCGTCACCACGGCGACCTACACGGTGAAGGTGCTGCGCATGCCGGCGGTTTTCACCTTCAACGCTTCCGACGATGTTCCGCTCACGGTTAGCGACCTCGCGGCCGGCGGCCAGTCGATTGTCATCGCCCTGAACTATGCCCCGGTGCCGGGCGCCCATCTCATGTTGGTGAATAACACGGGACCGAATCCGATCCGGGGTAGTTTCGCCGGGATCACGGAGGGTCAGCGCGTCCGCTTGGCATACGGCGGCATGACTTATAGCTTTGTCGCCTCCTATTGCGGCGGCACGGGTAACGACTTGGTGTTGTCGTGGTCGAGCATCCGCTTGGTGACCTGGGGTTCGGCCACCAACGGCGGCGGCAGCGTCACCAGCAATGTGCCTGTGGCTGTGAACACAGACGGCGTGCTGGCCGCCAAGTTGATCGCGGATTTCGCCACCGGGGGGTCTCACGGCGTGCTGCGGTATCAGGACGGTACCCCCGCCACATGGGGGGATAATGGCTACGGCCAATTGGGCACTGGCAGCACCGGCAGCAGCAATGTGCCAGTTGCGGTGGACCAAACGGGTGTGCTGGCGGGCAAGACGCTGACCCGCGTGGCGACTGGCGGCGCCCACGATTTGGCATTGTGCTCGGATGGCACGTTGGTCGCGTGGGGCTACAACAGCTCCGGCACCCTCGGCAATGGCGGTGCCTCTAACTCAAGCAACGTCCCCGTGCGGGTGGATCAAAGCGGCGTATTGGCCGGTAAGACGCCGGTCGCCATCGGCGCCGGCGGCAACCACAGTGTCGTGCTCTGTGCGGATGGTAGCCTGGCCGCGTGGGGCTACGGAGCGTGTCTGGGCAACGGCGGCACGACGAGTTCCAACGTCCCGGTGCGCGTCGACCAAACCGGCGTGCTGGCGGGTAAAACGCCCGTGGCGCTTGCCGTCGGTGGCAGTCACAGCCTGGTCCTGTGTGCGGATGGCACGCTGGCCGCGTGGGGCGCTGCGACATCGGGCCAGTTGGGCAACGGGTCGATCACGGGTGGCAGCGTGCCAGTGCTGGTCAATCGCAGCGGCGTGCTGGCCGGCAAAACCGTCATCGCCATTGCCGCCGGTGGCTCGCACAACCTGGCATTGTGCGCGGACGGCACCCTCGCGGCTTGGGGAGAAAATGCCAGCGGTCAGTTGGGCAATTTCGGCAGCACCGACAGCACGGTGCCGACGCTGGTGAACACATCAGGCGCGTTGAATGGCAGGAAGGTGATCGCCATCGCGGCGGGCGGCGTCCACAGCCTCGCACTCTGCGCCGACGGCACCCTGGTGGCGTGGGGCGATAACCAATATCTGACTCTCGGCACCGGCAACAGCGTGAACAGCTCCGTGCCCACACCGGTTGCCTCCGGCACTCTTCGCGCCGGCGAACGCATCGTCGCGATCGCCGCGGGCTACTACTTCAGCGCCGCGCTGGTGGCCGCACTGCCCGAGGCGCTCGTCAGCCCGCTGGCGGCGACTGAGATAACCGATTCCGGTGCCACGCTGAATGGCAGTGTGAATCCCCAAGCCGGCGATGTCAGCATGGTTTTCGAATACGGTCAGACCAGTGCCTATGGCAACACCGTCACCGCCACTCCGGCAGTGGCGAGCGGCAACAGCGCCTCGCCGATAAGTGCCACCATCGGCAGCCTCCTGGCCGGCATCACCTATCACTACCGGGTGGTGGCCGCCAACGGCGTCACCACGGTCAGAAGCGAAGATATGACTCTCACCACCACCGCGTACGGAGTGCTGGCGGATCTGCGGATCATCGGCGCTACGCTGGTTCCGGCCTTTGATGCCAACATCGGCGATTATCCCGGCATGGCACCCTTCGCGGTGGAATCCATCCGCGTGACTCCGCTCGCGGCCATGGGAACGCCGACAATCACGGTCAACGGCGTGGCACTCGCGTCCGGTGCAATGAGCGACCCGATTCCGCTGGCTGTGGGCGAAAACACCATCCGGGTGAGCGTCCTGGCCGCTGATGGCATTCAGGGGAAAACCTACACGCTCACGCTCACTCGCTTGCCTGGCGAGTTTGCCTTCAACTCTCTAACTGAGATTCCGCTCACTGTCGGCGCGCTCGGGGTGGCGGGGTCCGCGCCGCCCTTTTCGCTGCATCAAGTGCCGCAACCCGGCACGGACCTCACCGTGATCAACAATATCGGACCGCGGCCGATCACCGGCACTTTTGACAATCTGGCCCAAGGACAACTCGTGCCGCTGACCTACGGCAACACCACGTGGTACTTTGTCGCCGATTATGCTGGCGGCAACGGCAACGATCTCGTCCTGCACTGGGCCGGTAACCGCGTGTTTGCCTGCGGATCCAACTCCGTGGGACAGTTAGGCAACGGCACCCTCAGCGACAGCGCGGTGCCGGTGCCCGTCGATGCCTCGGGCGTGCTCGCAGATGACACGATCGTCGGACTCGCCGTCGGGGCGTCGGGCACCACTAACGGCCACAGCCTGGCGCTCTGCGCGAATGGCAAGGTGGCGGCCTGGGGCTACAACAACTATGGTCAGTTGGGCAATGGCAGCACCACCGCCAGCAAGGTGCCGGTTTGGGTCGATACCTTGGGCGTGCTGGCCGGCAAGTCGGTGGTGGCGGTCTCGGCGGGCTCCGGCCACAACCTCGCGCTGTGTTCGGACGGAACCATCGCCGCTTGGGGATATAACAGTTACGCAGGCCAACTGGGCAACGGCTCCGGCATCGACAGCAATCTGCCGGTGGCCGTCAGCACCACGGGCGCCCTGGCCGGTAAAAAGGTGGCCGCCGTGGCTGCCGGGGCCTACCACAATCTCGCGCTGTGTTCGGACGGCACGCTGGTTTCCTGGGGCGGCGGGGCGGCACTGGGCAACGGCAGCACCGCGAGTTACGCGTCGGCTCCGGTGCCGGTGGATCAATCCGGGGTGCTGGCTGGCAAACGGGTGGTCGCCATCGCTGCGGGTCAACAATTCAGCTTGGTCTTGTGTGACGACGGAACGCTGGCCGCTTGGGGCAGCAATTCCACAGGCGTGCTGGGCAATGGCAGCACCACCGATGCCCTGCTGCCCGTGCTGGTGGATCGTTCAGGCGTATTGGCGGGGAAAACGGTCGTGGCCATCGCCTGCGGCAGCCTGCATGCCTTGGCGCTGTGTTCGGACGGCACGCTCGCCGCCTGGGGAGCCAATGATCGGGGTCAGTTGGGCAACAACAGCACGACCGCAAGCTCCGTTCCACTGCTCGTCGACCAGACCGGCTTGCTGGCCGGTAGAATAGTGGCCTCCCTCTCCGCCAGTTCGTCCGGCAGCATGGCCCTGTGCTCGGACGCAACCCTGGCCGCATGGGGAGCCAACTCCTACGGCCAACTGGGGGACGGCTCCATAATCGACCGGTCCCTGCCCACAGCGTTGGATCCGCGCCCATTGCGCAACGGCGGACGCTTTGTCATGGGCGGCGGCGGCCCCTCAACCGCGGGCCATTCATTGGCCTTGGTGGCCTCCCCCTTGCCATCCGCGATACCCCAGCCGGCTTCGGCCATCACCGGCCTCGGTGCCACCTTGAATGGCAGCGTCAACGCCATTGGTAATGCCGTCACAGTGGTGTTTGAATATGGCCTGAGCGCGGCCTACGACCACGTTGTTGTGGCCACGCCAGTGGCTGTCTCGGGCACCAGCGATACTGGCGTGAGCGCCGCGGTTGGCGGGCTGACGCCGGGCACTCTCTATCATTACCGGGTGGTGGCCTCCAGCTACGGCGGAATTGTCAGAAGTGACGATATGTCCTTCACCACGCTCAGCGACAATGCACAACTCGCGGCGCTGGGCTTGAATACGGGTGCCTTTGGGCCGGATTTT